>CAYYCI010000683.1:0-2296 GCA_964470215.1 uncultured Planctomycetota bacterium | reverse complement strand
TTCTGCGCCGACCCCGACTCCTCCCCCGACAGGCTCGTCTTCAACCGAACGGTCACCCTGCGCGACCGCTGGGCCAGGATTCAAAAGAAACTCTCACGAGGAGGCACACGATGAGCGACCCGCAAACCGAATCGCCGGAAGTGCGAGCACTCGAGAAGGTGGCCGAGTTGATGTGTCTGGCCGCGCGCACCGCCCCCAAAGCGCGAGGGGTGGACAACCTCTACATCGCCATCGTCCGCGGAGATCAAAAGGCGAAAGTCACCGAGCAGATGCGCCAGATCGCCGAGACCCACGACGTGGGCTTCTTCGCCCGCGACGCCGCCAACTGCGAGGCCGCTCCCCTCGTGGTCCTCGTCGCCACGCGACGCGAGCCCGTGGGCGTGCCCCACTGCGGGTTCTGCGGCTTCGAGAACTGCGAGAAATGCAAGGAGGCCGGCGGGCTGTGTGCCTATAACGCCGGCGACCTCGGCATCGCCCTCGGCTCGGCCGCAGCCGTCGCCGCTCAACACCACGCCGACAACCGCCTGATGTTCTCTTTCGGCAAGGCCGCCCTCGAGGTCGGCCTCCTGCCACCAGAGTTCAAGATCGCCGTGGGAATCCCGCTCAGCGCAACAGGCAAGAACCCCTTCTTCGACCGCAAGTGAAGCGCCGAGGCCAGCGCCATGTCCCCACAAGGCCGGCTGGCTCCACTGGCAATAGCCCTCCTGCTCGGCGCCGGATGCGCCGACTTCAATCTCCTGTCCACCGAGGACGAGAGCCGCCTGGGCATGGGCGTCGCTCGCGAGGTCGAGCGAAAGGCAAAACTCTCCACCGACCCCGTCGTCTGCACCTATGTCCAGGAGATAGGGGCCAGACTCGCCCGCGTCTGCGATCGCCACGACGTCACATACACATTCAAGGTCATAGACGACCCCGAGACCGTCAACGCGTTCTCACTCCCCGGCGGCTTCATCTACGTTTACACCGGCCTCCTGCTGGCGGCGGACAACGAGGCCGAGTTGGCCTCGGTCATCGGCCACGAGATCGGCCACGTCGTCGCGCGCCATTCCGCAGAGCATCTCAGCAACCAGATCGGCCTCAGCATCCTCCTCTCTCTCGCCCTGGGAGAGAACCCGGGCGTCCTGGTCGAACTCGGCTCCCAGGTCGTCACCGGCGTCGGCTTCGCCAGGATGAGCCAGCGCGACGAGTTCGAGGCCGACCGACTCGGCATCCTCTACCTGAAGCGCGCCGGCTACTCACCCGCCGCAGCCGTCGAGTTCCTCCGCAAACTCAAGAAATTGGGCGGCCACCGCTCCGCCCTCGCACAACTCTTCGCAACCCACCCCCTCACCGAGGAGCGCATCGCCCGAGCCGAGGCCCTTGCACTCCAACTTGGCATCGAGGGACGAATCGGAGCCGGAACCTACAACCATCGCCTCGCGGCTCTCAAGAAACGCTACCCCTCCCCGTTGGAGAAGAAGGCCAAGGAGTCGGCGAGTGCCCCAGGTGCGGGACCTCTCGCCGCGGCGCTCGTGATGGCCGCCGCAAAGCCCGGGAAGGAAAAGCCCATGCTCTGCCGGAACCTCACGAAGGGCAACATCCTCGTCGAACGCCTCGAGGTGGCCGACACCCCACGCGCTCGCCGTCGAGGACTCCTGGGCCGCGCATCATTCCGCCCTGGCGAGGGGCTGCTCCTCACCCCCTGTCGCTCCATCCACACCATCGGGATGAAGTTCCCCATTGACGTCGTCTTCCTGGACAAGGGGATGACCGTCGTCGGGCTGGCCAAGAACCTGCGCCCCGGGGTAATGCACAAGACCTGCCTGCGCGCACGCGCAACCCTCGAGCTGCCCGCCGGCACCATCGAGGCTCGCCGCCTCGAGGTCGGCGACCGCCTCAAGGTCGAACCCGCCTCCGCCGACGAACCCCCGGGCTAGATTCCCCCTGCGCCCACCCTGTGTGGATTGTCCTCCGAGCGCGACCGTCGGTATCCGTCCGTGTCAGTCCGAGCTCGCGGGCAGGGAACGCCCTGCCCACGCGCTTTTTCACCGCAGAGGACGCAGAGGACGCGGAGAGCGAACCCCTTTCCCACCCCCACAGGGTGGATGGCATGAATAGGCGGCCCGGGACGGGAGGCCCCGGGCCGCCGTGTTCCGACTGCGGCGCGTTGCGCGACTCAGTGGCGACGCCTGCGACGTGCGACAAGTCCGGCCAGTCCCAGCGCCACCAGCGCCAGGCTGCCCGGCTCGGGCATGTGATAATACTTGTAGGTGGTCACACACCCGAATTGCCAGCCGCCGTCGGCGGCCCACTGGCT
>CAYYCI010000682.1:0-2300 GCA_964470215.1 uncultured Planctomycetota bacterium | reverse complement strand
TTCGCCGAGTTGCTGGGTGATGTCGGGCTCGATCAAGAGACCCAGACGTCATTCGTGGCCGCTTGCCGTGAGGCGGTCGCCAACGCCATCGAACACGGCAACAAGGCCGAGGCGACGAGAGTGGTCCGGGTGGCCTGCCACACCGACCCTTCGGCCATAATGGTGGAGGTCCGCGACGAGGGGGAGGGCTTCGACGCAGGAGCCTACCTGGAGAAGGCCCGCGAACTCGACCCCGCTGAGGCCGCCCGCGACCGCAACCGTCAGGGTGGCAGGGGCGGGTTGGGAATCATGATGATGTTTCGTTTCACGGACGCGCTTCGCTACAATGATAGCGGTAACACCGTAACTCTTGTCAAGAAGGTGAAGGGAGCGCGTCCATGAAACGCCTGGCAACCCTCGCGTGTCTCCTCCTGGCCGCCAGCGGGACCCTTGCTGCCAGTTCGGTGGACAGGTCAATCGAGATGCTGGTCGGGGCGCTCGAGACGGGCGTGCCGCTGGACGAGCAACAGCCCACTAACTCGATCATCGGCATCGCCGTCTGGCAATGGCTCGACGAGAAACTGCCCGAAGCGGTCCGCCGCGCCTTCCGCGACGACCTCGAGGTGGCGCTCATCCAGTCGAAGCGCTTCGTCTATTTCAACCGCGAGCGCCTGCGCCGCATCCTCCGCGAACACCGCGTGAACCTCTCCGACCTGGCGGACCCCGCCACCATGCGCAAGTTCGTGGCCGCGGGCATTGACGGCTTCCTGTCCGTCGAGGTGCTCGATGCCTCGTGTGCCCACCCGGAGTTCAACGGTCTGGACACCCACTGCGTTCTCCTGGCGAAACTGACCGACAGCCGCACGGCCACGATAGCGTGGGCTGGTTTCGTCGAGGGCTCGAACCCGGACGGGCTGCGCCAGGTCCTCAAGGGCATCAAGCCCGGGGTTGGCACGACGAGGTATCGCCAACTCGCCCAGGCCATCGCCGCGAGCCTCGAGAAGGCCAACCCGCTGGCCCCCCCACAACAACCGGGCGCCGCGCAACAGCAGCCCCAGCGCCCAATGGTCATCACCCTCTCGAACCCCAGCGAGGACGGAACGGCCGGCATCGGCATCAACAACCCTGACAAGGCTCAGTTCGACCTGAAGACCTTCAAGGACGAACTCCTCGTGGCCATCGCGGCGACCAAGAACCACGCCTATGTGGACCCCGAACACATAGACCGTTTGATCGCCGAATGGACACGCGACGGCGAGGACGCCCTGAAGCAGGGCAAGGCCAACCTCGCCAAGACATTTGCCCTCGACGGCTATCTCTTCGGCACCATCCGGGCCGCCGACCCGAAGTCAATGACCCTCTCGATGCGCCTGGTGAGCCTCCACGACGGCTCGGAAGCCTGGGCGGCCAAGGTCACAGGGAAAGACCTCTACCCCGCCCTGGAGCCGCGACCTGTCCCAACCCCGCCCATTCCAAGGCCAATCCCCCCGAAACCCGAGCCGCTGACCTTCGAGGACATCGAACGTCCGCTCAAGCCCCCCATCCCGCGTCCCGAGCCTCTGCCGCTGCCCGAGGTGCCCGACCCGCCGCGGTGGTGGAACCCGCTGGGCACGGCGCTCTACGTGCCGCTGGGGTTGCCTCGGGACGCGCTCGACGCGCTCTTCCAGGTGGCCGACCGCGTCCCGGTGCTCGGCGCCGCGACCTCCGGGCTCTATCGCTACGCTGGAGGGCTGTTGGTGTGTCGCGCGGGCACTCGCCAGCGCTTCCTCGACGACATCACCACCGGGCGCTCGCTGACTTATGGCCAACTAGCCACCCGCGACGAATATCCCACCTTCTTTCCGCTCCTGGCCTCCGCCCGCAAGGACCCTGGCGGCACCTCGAACTACATCCTCCAGATGTCGCTCGGCACCCTCGAGGTCTTCGACCTTCTCGACGGCCTCTACTCGGTCGTTGACCGCGCCCCTGTCGTGGGCACGGTTGCCACTCCGCTCTTCCTACCCCTCAACTACGGCTGGCGCCTAGTTCCCGACGATCGCTCGGTCTATTGTGCCCAGGTCAATCCCGCACGAGGCGAATGCCGCCTGACCTTCGGCTCGTTGGCCACCGACGAGCCCTGGTCCCTCTTCCCCAACGCCCACTCCTGGCCATTCACCTTCGCTCCGCCCTCTGCCGCTCGGCGCGCGTACGCGGAATACCAGAAACGCTACGACGAGGTGGAAGCCGAGAACAAGCGCCGGCTGAAGGATTGGCTGGCGAAGGAGGAGACGCGGAAGCGCTACAACGAGGAGGCCCGCCGCATCCTCGACGACCGCAACGCA
>CAYYCI010000681.1:0-2301 GCA_964470215.1 uncultured Planctomycetota bacterium | reverse complement strand
TCTTTTCCTTCTCGCCTGGCAACTGATTGCGGTGCAAAAAGCGTGCCAAAGCCCATCCCGCCCCAGCCTGTTATTACCCGAGGCTTACCCATAGATGTGCAACCTCTCTGCTCTGAGTGCCCTGGTGTCTCGCGGGAAATGCTTGGTCAATCCTGGTGCCGCCGCCTTCGCGTCACCCGCCTCCAATCAGGGGTCCCACCCATTCCGTTTGCCTTTCGCGAACGCGCTTGTACCATCATCACCCTGGCGACCTCCTCACCCAGGCGGGAGAACGACCATGGAACGCTTCCTGTTGCTCGTCGTCGCTTTCGCTCTCCTCGGCCAGGTCCGGGGCGGAGCGCAGCGGAATGTCCGCGAAATCCACGTGGCCCCGACAGGCGACGACTCCAACCCCGGCACCGCCGCCAAGCCTCTGGCCACGATCGAGGCCGCGCAGCAGGCCGCGCGGCGCCTCGCCGCCCGCAAGGAAGCCGCGGCCATCCGCGTCCTCATCCACCAGGGCACCTATTTCCTCTCCCGCCCCCTCGTCTTCACGCCAGAGGACACCCCGAACGGGCTCGAGGTCGCCTATATGGCCGCCGAGGGCGAAAGAGTCGTCGTCAGCGGCGGGCGCCGGATCACCGGCTGGAGGCGCGGCAAAGGAGCCCTCTGGACAGCCCCTGTCCCACGAGCCGACTGGCGCTTCCGCAACCTCTGGGTCAACGGCCGCCGCGCCACCCGCGCCCGCCATCCCAACCCCGAGGCACACCCTCCCTGCGTCCAACTCCAGGACGCCCGTCTGGCCAAGGATCTCTCGGCCTACACCCTCCATTTCGCGCCCGGGGTGGTCAAGGACTGGAAGAACCCCGGCGAGATCGAGGTGGTCATTGACGGCAACTGGGCGATCAACCGCAAGCGAGTGGCGAGCCTGGACCCCGCGGCGGCCACCGTCGCCCTCGCGCCCCCACACCGCCAGACCATCCCGTGGAACCAGCCGCGACGGGGGCGCTGGTCCTACCTCGAGAACTCGCCCAGTTTCCTCGACCAGCCGGGCGAGTGGTGCCGCGACGGCGACACTTTGCTCTACTGGCCGCTGCCCGGCGAGGACACGGCCACCGCCGAGGTCATCGCCCCCGTCCTCACGCGCCTCGTGGAGGTCAAGGGCACGAAGGAGCGGCCCGTCCGCAACCTCCATTTCGTCGGCCTCACCTTCGCCCACACCGACTGGCAACTCCCTCCCGTCGGCTACTTCGGCGTCCAGGCCTGCCACTTCGTCAAGGGCACGGGCAAGGCCAGCCTCTGGACCCGCATCCCCTGCGCCATCCGATTCGACTACGCCGAGGGGTGCTCGGTGCGCAACGGCGCCATCTCCCACCTGGGCACCGGCGGCATCGAACTGGTCGAAGGCTGCCGCGCCGACCTCGTCGAAGGCAACGAAATCTCCGACATCAGCGCCAACGGCGTGATGCTCGGCGGCCCGAAGGACGAGGCCCGCCTGCCGAAAGCCTGCACCGTCGCCAACAACCACGTCCACCACTGCGGGGTCGAGTTCATGGGCGCCGTGGGAATCTGGGTCGGCTTCGCACAGGACGCCCTCGTCGCCCACAACCGCATCCACGACCTCCCCTACAGCGGAATCTCCCTCGGCTGGCAGTGGAACCCACAACCAACCCCCTGCAAGCGAAACCGCCTGGTGGCGAACCACATCTTCGAGGTGATGAAACACCTCGGCGACGGCGGCGGCATCTACACCCTCGGCTTCCAGCCCGGAACCGTCATCCGCGGGAACCACATCCACCACGTCCGACGCAGCCCATACGTCCAGGCCGCGCCGAACAACGGCATGTTCATAGACGAAGGCTCGAAGGGCTTCCTCATCGAGAACAACGTCATCTATGAGACATCCGGCCAGCCGGTCCGCCACAACCAGAACCAGCCCGCCTGGCACACCTGGCGCTCGAACCATTTCCATCGCGGCCCGCTGCCGACCCCGACCCCGAATGCCATAGGGGAGATCATCGCCGCCGCCGGCCTCCAGCCACCCCATCGCGACCGCCTGCTGGGCCAAGAATGACCAGGTCGCGCGTCGCGCTCGACCTTGACAACGAGGGGCGGGGCGGGTAAATTAGGGCCGGATTGCCGAAGTGGCGGAATTGGCAGACGCGCTAGGTTCAGGACCTAGTGGGCGTAATAGCCCATGGGGGTTCGAATCCCCCCTTCGGCACCAGGGCGACGCTCTCCAAACGGGCCAACGTTACATTGGGTCTCCCTCCGAGTCGGCACCCTCCACGGTAAAGAACGGGAACAGCGATTCCCACCAGT
>CAYYCI010000680.1:0-2302 GCA_964470215.1 uncultured Planctomycetota bacterium | reverse complement strand
CGATCTCGAGCCTTTCGCGAGGCAGCGCGCCGGCTATCCGCTCCGCCCATTCCACTATCGCCACGCCGTCGCCGAAGAATATTTCCTCCGTGCCCAGCGCCTCGGCTTCCGCTTCTCCCTTCAAGCGGTACGCGTCCACATGGTAGATGGGCAGCCGGCCCTCGTATTGATGAACGAGAACGAAGGTAGGGCTAGTGACCCACCGCGGCTCTTCCACCCCGAGGCCCTGGGCTATGCCCTTGGTCAGGGTGGTCTTTCCCGAGCCGAGGGGGCCTACCAGTGCAACGACGTCGCCGGCTCTCAGCAGGGAACCAAGCCTCCGCCCGAACGCCATCGTCTCCTCTGGCGAGTTGCTCACGACCCTCATGTGGTGTGTTCCCAGCCTTTCGGTTCTAAGGCCACAGTGCTTCCGTCCTGGAACTCGAGGAGGGCGCCGGATGCGGTGATCTGGCCGATTCGGCTGAAGCGTGTGTGGAAAGGGGGCGAGGCGACAAGGCGCTCCGCTTCCGGCGGCGCAAGCGTGAAGAGGAGTTCGTAGTCCTCGCCGTCGCCCAGGGCGTGGTCCAGCGCGGTGCGGCCGGTGGTCTCGGCCGCCCGGCGCGCATCATCCGAGACGGGGATCGCATCGGCGAACACCCGGGCTCCGACCCCGCTCTCCTCGAGGATGTGGTGCAGGTCGCGTGCGAGGCCGTCGCTTATGTCAATCATGGCGTGGAGGTCGAATTGCGACACGAGGGTGACCGCCTCGTCCTGGCGCGGGCGGAAGGTCAGGTGTTTGCCGAGGCGCGAGCCGCCCAACTCGCCTGTGACCAAGATGGCGTCGCCGACCTGCGCGCCACTCCGCAGGACCGGCTCGTCGACTGGTTCGCCCAGGATCGCCACGCTGACGGCCAGGGGGCCGCGGGTCGCTGTCACGTCGCCGCCGACCAGGCGGAGGCCGAACTCTTCCGCGCAATCGAGCATCCCCAGGACGAGTTCGTGCGCGTCGGCCTCGGTGAAGCCTGGCGGCAGCGCCGCGGCGACCACGGCCACCGTCGAGCGGCCGCCCATCGCCGCGATGTCGCTCACCGAGCAGGCTAGTGCCTTCCAGCCCACCTGGCGTGGGGTGGCCTCGGCCAGAGCGAAGTGCACGCCGTCGAGGAGCATGTCGGTCGAGAAAAGGAGGGGGCCGTCCGGCGAGCGGAGCACCGCGGTGTCGTCGCCGATGCCCACGATCACCCGCTCGTCCCGGGCGGCTCGTTGTCTGATCCAGTGGATGAGGTCGAACTCGCGCAACGCCTCCTCCTCGCCTTTCATCGGCCCGGCAGCGGGACGGGGGGTCCGAACTGGCGGGTCATCTCGGCCAGGACCGCTGCGACCCGCCGTTGGCCTTCTGGGTAGTGGACGACGATCAGGCGCGAGGTCGGCGCGAAGACCGCGACCGCGGGCAATCCGCTCTCCCACTCCCCGGGGTCAACCTGTTTCTTCAGCCTGGCCAGAAGCGACCTGGCAGGCAAGCGCGGCAGAAGGCGGCCAACCTCGTAGGCGCGCACCTCGGCTCCATCCCAGCGCGAGGCCCCGCTGAGCGGGAAACTCTCGTTCTGCGCCTCGCGATAGAGCCAAATCCCGTGGCCGGGCTCCAGCTCGTAGCGCCCGACCGGCGTCTGGAGGACGATCGCCTCGAGAAGGTCGCCGACGGTGTGTTCGCCCGGCTCGACGATGATTCCCTTCGCGCCGAGGTCGCGAGCGTTGCAGCCGATATTGATCCCTGCTTTGCGCGCCACCTCGGTCAGGAATCGGGGAGCCGGCAGGACGCGCGTGTCCCATTTGAGCCGCTTGGCGAGTTTCGACTTGAGGTCCTCGCGGCTTGGCGAGACGACGGCAATCGGCGGCGTCCCGAAGCGCATCGCCCGGAGAACCTCGACCAGGCGGCGATGCCCGCGCGCCGGCAGCCTCGCAACCAACACGTCCTGTTGGCCGTGGAAAACAAGCGTGCACTGCGGGCGGCGCTCGAGCAGATAGCGGAGACATGTCTCGAGGGTTTCGATTATCGCCGCCTGTTCCCGGCGATAGGACAGCGCGCCGGGCAGCGGCACGGCGCTGACCAGATGCGTCGGCACGCGATATGTCCGCAAGACCAGCGGCTCGCTCTCCAGGAGATCCTCCGTTCGACTCACCCACACCCCGCCATCGGTCTCGAGGCAATAGTGGGCGCGCAGCGGCCGGACGAACCAATCGAGGAACGCCCCGCGACTGCCCGCCACCATCGCCACACACAACCGCGCTCCCTGCCACTCATCCAGCGGGATCGAGGGCGAGATGC
>CAYYCI010000679.1:0-2313 GCA_964470215.1 uncultured Planctomycetota bacterium | reverse complement strand
AAGATCACCATCAACTACGCCGACGGCAGCGTCCAGGCCGACCTGAAGGTCACCGACTGGTGTGTGGCGGCGGCCTTCGGCGAGAAGCCGGCCGTCGAGTGCACCCACCGCGTGGCCGTGGACGCCGGTGGCCAGGGCATCCTCGCCAAGGAGGAGAAGAAGTGCTCGATCTGGGTGGTGAGCATCCCGCTCGACCCCAAGCGCGAACTGCGCTCGGTCAAACTGCCCTATAACTCGCTGATCCACATCTTCGCCATGACATTGGCCCGCTGACAGGAGAATAGGCATGCGCCCGGCCCCTTGGTTGCTCCTCATCGCGTTGCTGGGCGGCCTGGGGGCCGGGCACCTCGGGGCCGCTGACGACCTCGTGCCCGTCCGGGTCCTCGACGTCAAGCTCGACCGGGAGACCGGCGCGCCGCTGGTCATCCTCACCACCCAGAAAGGCGACCGCTACCTGGTCATCGTGGTCGGCCACGCCGAGGCGCTCGCCATCCTGCGCGAGTTGCGCCAACAACCCCCGATGCCCAGGCCCCTGACCCACGACCTTCTCCGCGACGTCATCCGCGGCCTGGGCGCCAGGGTCGAGAGGGTCGTGGTCACGCGTCTTGTCGAGGGCACCTTCTTCGCCGACCTGATCCTGACCCGCGGCAAGGAGACCATTAGGGTCGACGCGCGCCCCAGCGACGCAATGGCGCTCGCCCTGAAGGTCGGGGCCAAACTCTTCGTGGCCAAGAAGGTTCTCGACGAGGCCGGCATCTCGGCCGACGAACTCGGCGGGGAAGAAAAGCCCCCGAAGCCCACGAGCGACCTCAAACGCGCCATCTGAGGAGACGCCCGCCAGGTGCCGCTGCCGCAGGCCAGACTCGTTCTTTTTCGCGGCGACGACCCGACAGCCGAATTCGTCCTGGACCCTCGCCAGCCAACCGCGATAGGCCGTAGTTCTCAGAACGCCATTCAACTTCGCGACCCGAAACTCTCGCGTCGTCACTGCGAAATCCGCCCGACGGCCGAGGGCTATTTCATCTGCGACCTCGGCTCGCGCAACGGCACATTCGTCAACGGCGCGCGCGTGCGCGAGGCCAGGCTCCGCGACGGCGACCGCATCCAGGTGGGCCTGGCGCGCTTCGCCTTCCGTTGCGAGGCACACCAGAGCACCGCCGCCACCGAACTGGCCCCGCCCACGACGTGCGCCGCCTGCGCCAAGATAATCCCCCTCGAGACCCTCTCCGAGGCCAGGAGGACCGCCCACCACCTCTACTGCGCCGCCTGCGTGGCCGCCAACCCCATCCTCGGCACGACCCTCGGCGGATACGAGATCGTCCAGCCCATCGGCTCGGGCACGGTCGGGGTGGTCTTCAAGGCCGAGCAACTGTCGGTGGCGCGACCCGTCGCCCTGAAGGTCGTTCACGCCCGGCTTGCCGGCAACGAGGAGCTTCTTGCCCGGGTGCTTCGCGCTGCCAGGGAGGCCGGGCAACTCACCCACCCTCACGTCGCGCGCATCTTCGACGTCAACCAGGCCGAGGGCCGCCGCTTCATCTCGATGGAGTTTGCCGAGGAGGGCGACGCCGCCTCACTGGTCGAGCGCGAGGGGCCGCTTTCGGTGGCTGCGGCCCTGGAGGTGGCGATCGCAATGGCCGGCGCCCTCGCCCACGCCCACGCCCGCGGCATCCTCCACCGCGCCGTCAAGCCAACCAACCTCCTGCTAGTCCGCGACGGCATCCCGAAACTCACCGACATCGGCCTGGCGCCCCCGGCGCCGCCGAGCGCCCTGCGTCCATCGGCGCTCCCGTTCCTGGCGCCCGAACAACTCCGCCAGGACCGCCGGGTGGACGGCCGGGCGGACATCTACTCGTTGGCCGCCACTTGCTACCTCCTCCTCACGGGGCAGCCGCCGAGACGGGTGACCCGCGCGTCCGATCTGGCGAAGTCGTTCACCATTCCGCCAATGCCCATTCGCTCTTTCCGCTCTGACGTGCCGGAGCACCTCGAGCGGGCGCTGGCCCGCGCGATGGAGGTCGAGCCGGCTCGACGCTTCCAGACAGCCGACGACTTCCTCGACGCCCTCCAGGCCGTCAGGCTGTGAGCCCAGTCGCCCCTGCCAATTGTCTTGGAAGGGCGCGGGCCGGAGGATTTGAGACCACGAAGTGAGCGGGCGGTAGGGACATAGCGGCGATGATGGACGTTCTGGACGGGCGTTCGGTGGCACATCTATGAGGAAACCCGGGACGTCAGCGCCCCGGGGCGTGTGGGCTTTGGCACGCTTTTTGCGCCGCAAACAGTTGCCAGGCGGGAAGGAAAAGAATGCCTTGGCTG
>CAYYCI010000678.1:0-2319 GCA_964470215.1 uncultured Planctomycetota bacterium | reverse complement strand
AACCGCAGTCGGTGCCGAGAAAGTCCACTCTCCGAGGTCTCTCTCAACGCCAACCGGCGCCCGCCGCTCACATTTGCCGCCATCAACTTACGAACAACGCAATTGCCTCGTGTTCGAGGCGGGCCGAGACGGCCCGCCTAGAAGACCAAGCCGCGGGGCGGGAACCGCCCGCTTGCAGGGGTAGGGTTTCCTGAGGCTTTGACAGGGTGGGGGTGGTGTGGTATATTTCGCGGCTGCGGGCCGGCAAGGTTGTGGCGGCCGGCCCGCGTGGCGATGCTCTTGACAGGGGTGGTCCGATGGCTCCCGACGAGAAGGATTTTTTCGCTCGCTTGCGGCGTATCGAGGGTCAGTTGGAACGGCTGGCCAACGATTTTTTTCTCTCGGAGTCGTTCTGCGAGGCGACGTTTGGGAGTTTGTGGCGGCCTCCGGCCGATGTCTTCGAGACCGCAGGCGAGGTGGTGGTGAGGGTGGAGGTGCCGGGGCTGCACATCGAGGACATCACACTGACGGTCCACAACGAGACGCTGGTGGTGCGGGGGGTGCGACGCGAGCCGGCCGAGCAACAGAAGGTGGTTTACCACCAACTGGAGCTCCACTACGGGTTCTTCGAGCGGGTGATTCCCCTTCCGCGTTATATCCGCCACCAGGACGCCCAGGCCGTCTATCAGGATGGCTTCATCGTGATAAAGTTTCCGAAGTGCGAGGAAGTGGTCGAGCTGAGCGAGATCATCCACCTGCGGTTGTAGTCAGCGAGAGCGAGACATGGAGCAGGAGCCGAAGGACGGCAGCGGGGAGGAGGCACTGGAGGGGCAGATATCGATCCCTCCGGTCTTGCCCGTCCTGCCGTTGATGAACACGGTGATCTACCCCCACATGGTGGCGCCGCTCCTGGTGATGCGTCAGAAGTCGCTGCGGTGCATAGACGCGGCGGCGATCAAGGAGCCGAAGTTGCTGGCTCTGGTGACCCAGAAGGAAGGCACCGAGGAGGAGCCCAGCGGGGAGTCGCTCTACCGGGTGGGGACTGCGGGCGTCCTGCTCCAGATGCTGAAGATGCCGGACGGGGGTGCGCGGGCGATCGTCCGCGGGGTCCAGCGCATCCGCATTGTCGAGATAATCAGCGAGGAGCCGATGATCACGGCTCGGGTGGAGCCGGTCGAGGAGGCGGTCAAGGACTCGGTCCAACTCCAGGCTCTCTCGCGCGCGGTCGTGAATCTCTTCCAGCGGATGGTCTCGCTCTTGCCGAACGCGCCGGAGCAGGTCAATCGCATCATTCTGAACATAAACGACCCCGGCCGCCTGGCGGACTTCGTGGCGGCGAACGTCAGTCTGTCGCTGGAGGAGCGGCAGGCGGTCCTCGAGATAGCCGACGTGACCGAGCGCCTGGAGCGGGTGGTCGCGTTGCTGAACCGCGAGGTCGAGACCCTGGAGGTGGCCTCGAAGATCCAGAGCGAGGTCCACGACGAGATGGCGCGCTCGCAGCGCGAGTACTACCTGCGGGAGCAACTCAAGGCGATCCAGCGCGAACTCGGGATGAGCGACGAGCGAGCGGCCGAGATCGAGGAACTCCGCAAGAAGTTGCGCGAGGCCAAGTTGCCCGAGGAGGCAATGCGCGAGGCCGAACGCGAACTCGACCGGCTCCAGCGAATCCCGCCCGCCTCCGCCGAGTACACCGTCGCCAGGACCTATCTCGACTGGCTCATCGAGTTGCCCTGGAGCGTGATGACGGAGGACAACCTGGACATCAACCGGGCGGCTCGCATCCTCGACGAGGACCACCACGACCTGGCGAAGGTCAAGGAGCGAATCCTCGAGTACCTGGCGGTTCGCAAGCTCAAGCGCGACACCAAGGGGCCGATCCTGTGTTTCGTCGGGCCGCCCGGGGTGGGGAAGACGTCGCTGGGCCGCTCGATTGCCCGCGCCATGGGGCGGAAGTTTCTGAGGATCTCGCTCGGGGGCGTCCGCGACGAGGCGGAGATTCGAGGGCACCGCCGCACCTACATCGGCGCACTCCCAGGCCGCATCATCCAGGGCCTCAGGCGCTGTGGCTCGCGCAATCCCGTCTTCATGCTCGACGAGGTGGACAAACTCGGGGCCGACTTCCGCGGTGACCCATCCTCGGCCCTCCTCGAGGTCCTCGACCCGGAACAGAACTCCACATTCACCGACCACTACATTGACATCCCGTTCGACCTCTCGAGCGTGATGTTCATCACCACGGCGAACCTCCTGGACCCCATTCCGGCGGCGCTGCGGGACCGGATGGAAGTGATCGAACTGCCCGGCTACGCCGAACACGACAAGTTGGTGATAGCGCGCAAC
>CAYYCI010000677.1:0-2324 GCA_964470215.1 uncultured Planctomycetota bacterium | reverse complement strand
CCCACCCGCCGCCGATGGGGTTATCGAGAACCCCATAATCAGGGGCCACACTCACACCGCCGCTTGCACAAATCCGCTCGAACGCTACCCTTTCCATCGAGGAGCAGAATGCCGAAGGAGGAGCGGATGAGGAAATTGGTCCTGACCACTTTTTGGCTCGCGTGGGCGATCAACCTCGCCGCGGCCAGGACCTATCACGTCGCCCAGAACCACCCAAAGGCGTCCGACGCCAACCCGGGCACCGCCGAAGCCCCCTGGAAGACGATCTCCCGGGCAGCACAAGCGCTCAGGCCAGGCGACACCGTCCTCATCCACGAGGGCATCTACCGCGAACACGTCAGGCCCGCCCGCAGCGGCACCTTCTTCCGCCCCATCACCTATCAGGCCGCCAGGCCAGGCGAGGTCGTCATCACAGGCGCCGACATCATCACCGGCTGGACAAGGGTCAACGACCAGGTCTGGAAGAAAGAGCCCTGGCCACACAACTTCCCCATCCACCCCAGCGACGAGCGCCACCGCCTCATCGGCCGCTGCGAACAGGTCATCGCCGACGGCCGCCTCCTCGCCCAGGTCGAAAAACCCTCGGAGATGAAGCCTGGAACCTTCTGCGCCGACACCGCAGCGCGGGTCCTCTACCTCTGGCTCCCCGACGGCAGCGACCCCAACGCCCACACCATCGAGGCGAGCGTCAGGCCCGTGTGTTTCGGCTTCGGCTGGGGCGGTGAGCCGCGGAACTACATCCGCCTTCGCGGCCTCGTCTTCCGCTACGCCGCCAACATGGCACAGCGTGGCGCCCTCTACATCATCGGCAACCACTGGAGGGTCGAAAACTGCATCGTCGAGTGGACCAACGGCAACGGCATATCCTTCCGTGGCGACCACATCACCCTGCGCCGCGTCCGCTCACACCACAACGGCCAGCAGGGCCTCGGAGGCGGCGGCCGCCACTTCCGCCTCGAGGAAGTCATCCTCGACCACAACAACCTCAAAGGCTTCGCAAAAGGATGGGAAGCCGGCGGAATGAAAATCACTCACGCACGCGGCGGCATCGTCCGGAAGTGTCAGGCCATCGCAAACAACGGCAATGGCCTCTGGTTCGACATTGACGTCCGCGACGTGGTGGTCGAACAATGCCTATGCCGCGACAATGCGGGGAGCGGCATCTTCGTCGAAATCAGCGGAGACTTCCTCATCCGCGACAACCTGTGCCTGCGCAACGGCACCGACAACGCCTGGGGCATGGCCGGAATCCAAGTCGCCGAAAGCGACAACTGCACCATCGAGCACAACTCCTGCATCCTCAACCCAACCGGCATCGCCATCCGCGAGCAAGGCCCGCGGACCTTCAAAGGCTATGGCGGCCGAAACGCAACCTACCGCGTCCGCGACATCACCATCCGCCGCAACATCCTCGCCCTCAACCGCCGCTACCAGTTCGGCCTGTGGTCCGACAACGTCTTCTTCGGCCCGCATCCATCGCCCGAGGTCGGCTCGCGCGGCATCCCCTACGACCCCGCAACGTGCAACATCCGCCTCGACTGCAACCTCTACTGGAGCCAGGACAAGGCCGCCCTCGCCCTCTGGGGCTGCCCGTGGAGGCCAAAGCACCGCGTCCACGCCGACCTGGCGACCTGGCAGAAAGAACGCGGCCAGGATGCCCACTCCCTCTTCGTCAAGCCGCGATTCGTCCTGCCCGAGGCCGACAACTGGCGCCTGATGCCCGAGAGCCCCGGGACCGAGTTGCGCGCCGGCCCGACCCGCTTCCCCGCAGGCACCGACCCCGCTTCCTTCAACTGCACGGGGTGGTGACCCTCAGCGCGAACCTCGCTGATGCGGCCACACGAAGTGGCGCCACAGGAGCCACACGAGTTCTTCCTCGAAGGCGTGGCGGCTCGGGTAGCGAACCACGCTCGGCGGCTCCCCCCGCAACACCCGAAACCAGACGAACAGCCTCTTTGGCGGTCCTCAGTCGCTCTGCGGCCGAATCCATCCTACGCGGGGCGGACCCTGTCCGCCTGAGCTTAGCGAAGGCGGAACGCCCCCCCGCCTACAGCCAACCGACGCCGCACGGACAGGTCACCTGTAGGCGGGCCGTCTCGGCCCGCGGGGCGAGTCTTCACCGCAGAAAACGCAGAGACCGCGGAGAAACCGCCGAGGGGGCCAACCTGGGGCTACCAGGCTTCCCGACCCGTCGAAATCTTGAAACCGCGGCTGACCACAGACAAACACGACAGACGAAGACCAGGCGCTTTGGGTGTCCCCACTCGCTCTGCGGCCGACTCCATCCTACGCGCGGCGGACCCTGTCCGCCTGAGCTTAGCGAA
>CAYYCI010000676.1:0-2326 GCA_964470215.1 uncultured Planctomycetota bacterium | reverse complement strand
AGAACGGGGTCATTGACAGGGTCTTCGACGACAACTATGGCTACAACAACTACGGCTTCGTCTACCGGCGCCACGAAAACCAGCATGCCATCCCCGACCCGGCGGACCTGCGCTGGGGCGAGTCCGGCCACAGCAACTACTACCACGAGCAGTGCTTCGCCTCTGGTGCGGCCGGCTGGGGTGCCATCCAGGGACACTATCTCGGGGGTTGCAACAAAGAGCCCAGCAAATGGTGTGGGTGGTGCAAGGAGATCCCCGAGGGCCAGTCCATTCTGGGCCGCTACGCAGACTTTCCGGAGGCATCTCGCACCATTGTGTTGATGGACTACGTGAAGGCCGACATCGCGCCCAGGCTCCAGAACGACCGCCTCTGGGGCTTCCGCTTCCGCCACAACGGCACCGCCAACGTCCTTTTCGCCGACGGCCACGTCGGCCTCTACTCTCGCGCCAAGTTCCTCTCCGAGCTCGGCATCGTGGACCCAACGACCCAGCGCGAGAAGATCCACTGGTACGTCGTCAAGCCTTGAGCCCCAGCGCGCGATGAGCGCCATGGCATGATCCGCCCCTTCCGCCCCAGCGACCGACAGGCCCTCCTGGAGATAACGGTCCGAGCCTTCGACGGCGTCTCGCTCGACCAGAACATCGAGAAGCGCTTCGGCGAGATCGCGGGGGCGAACTGGCAGGGGCGCAAGACCCGCCACATCGAGGCCGACATCGCCGTCGAACCACAGGGAATCCTCGTCTATGAATCCGATGGCGCCGTCGTCGGCTTCGTCTCCACCCGCACCAACTACGGCACCCTCATCGGCTGGATTCCCAACCTGGCCGTCCACCCCGACCACCAGGGCAAGGGCATCGGCAAGGAACTCCTGGCGGCCGCCCTCGAACGCCTGCGCAAGAATGGAATGCTCTTCGCCCGGATCGAAACCCTCGAACAAAACTCCCGCTGCCTCGCCTTCTACCCCGCCATGGGCTTCCAGGAGATAGGCCGCCAGGTCCACTACATCCGGCCTCTATGAACCCCGCGCGGTCAGTCGAGGTAGTCGAGCAGGTGGCTCTCGGCCTCGAAGAGGCGCTCACACATCTGGCGTATCTCGCCCAGTGAACAGACGGCCGCGGTCAGCGGGTCGAGCATGCAGGCGTGGATGGCCTTCTCCTTGTCGCCCTCGAGCGCGGCCTGGACCGCCAGGTCCTGGACCATGATGTTCGAGAGGTTGAGCGCGGCCAGTTGGGTGGGCAACTCCCCGACGACACACACGTGCACCCCGCCCGAGTCGGCGAAACAAGGCACCTCGACCACACACTCCTCCGGAAGGTTGACGATCGAGCCGTTGTTGGGCACGTTGCCGTTGAACGAGAATGGCTCGCCGGTCTCGATCGCGTTGATTATCCCCGAGGCATACTCGCGCGAGGTCTTCAACTCGATGGGCTTCTCGCCGCGGACCTCTGCGAGGAAGTCGGGGTCCTGCCAGTTCCACCTCGACGGCGGAGCCTCCTTCGGTGGGCGCCGGGCCTGGAGGTTGAACTCCTCGAGCAGTTCGGGTCGCTTGCGGAAGTAGGGCACGTACTCGCTCATGTGTCCCGACGACTCGGTGACGAAATACCCGAACTGGCGGAAAATCTCGAAGCGGACGGCGTCCCTGGCCCTCGTCTCGGGGTCTTCCGAAGCCTCGTAGAGGAGCGGATAGGCATCCTCGCCCCGCCACTCGAGGCGCAGGAACCACCCCATGTGGTTGATCCCAGCCACCCAGTAGGTCATCTCCTCGTAGGGCTTGGCAATGTAGGTGGCGAGTTGGTGCGCAGTGCCCTGGACGCTGTGGCAGAGGCCGACGACCTCGATGCTCGAGGCCTCGTTCATCGCCCAGCAGAGCATGGCCATCGGGTTCGTGTAGTTGAGCATCAGGGCGTCGGGACAAAGTTCCTCCATGTCGCGACAAATCCGCAGCATCTCGGGGATGGTCCTCAGTGCGCGGAACACCCCGCCGACGCCCACCGTGTCGGCCACCGACTGCTCGACTCCGAACTCGGATGGGATCATCACCTCCTCGTAGTACGGGGAACCGCCGTAGGCCCTCCCGCCGACGCTGATGGCCACGACCACGTAGTCGGCCCCCTCGAGGACCTCGCGGCGGTCGGTGGTCCACTTGATCTCGACGGGCGCGCCGAGTTGCCGGACGAGTGCGGCGGCCCACTGGCCGACGTTTCGCGCGCTCTCCTCGTTGATGTCCACGAGCGAGATCGAACCCTGGCGCAGGGCCTCGCGGGCGAGGATGTCCATGCTGAGCCTGCGGCCGAAGCCGCTGCCCGCCCCGATGATCACGATCTT
>CAYYCI010000675.1:0-2329 GCA_964470215.1 uncultured Planctomycetota bacterium | reverse complement strand
AGCCCGAACCACGTGGTAGTTGGTCAAAACGTCGTTCGCCCCGACGAAGAAGCCGGAGCCCGAATGGGCCTTCTGGCCCTCGGCCGCCTGGATGAGCACGCAGGCGCGCGCCACGCGGTCCACCACGGCCTTCGAGAGCGTCGCACCGCGAGCCGTAGCGGCCACGGCGAGCACCACCAGAGACCACGAGATTGAGTTCGCCGCTCGGTTGCCGAACATTCCCCTTGCTCCGTTCTCTCCCTCCGGGGGCGATCTTACGTGGCCGCCGGAGGGAAGTCAAGACGTGGCCTCGCCGGCCCAGCCGGTCCCAGCCGGTCCGTGCGCGTCCGTGTGCGCCGGTTTCTGCCCGCTCGTGCGAACTGGCCGTCGGTCCGGGGAGCGGCCGCGTGCCGCCTTGACACTAGCACCCCCGACGATTAGCATGCGCTGGGAGAAAGGCAATAGCAATGCGCGGCGACAGCCGCCCACTCATCGCGGCCATCCTCGGCCTTGCGGCCATCGGCGCGATCATAGCGGTGATGCGCCTGGCCCTCCCGCGCCTGGCCCGCCACAGGGAACAACAACTCCTGGGGGCCAACTACGAGCGCGTCGAGGCTGAGGGCCTCGAGGTCTGGGCGCCTCGCAAGAGCAATCTGGCCGCATGGCTGGCCAGGTGGTTCGGGGCCTTCACCCGCGCGCTATACGAGGCCCATGGCAAGACTTTGGCCCTCGAGCCGGTCGAAGACAAGATAGTCGTGCGGGTGTTTGCCACCCGGGCGGAACTCGTCCGCTTCGCCCGCAAGCGCATGAAGCAGGACCTCTCCCACGCGGGGGGCTTCTACGACCCTGCCTCGTGGTCCATCGCCCTGACCCTTTTGCCGAGGGAACGGTTGCTGCCTGTGGTTTTCCACGAGGCCACGCATTTGGTGATGGACCGCTCGGCCCCGGGCGGCCCGCCTGAGTGGAGCACCTGGCTGGCAGAGGGGATGGCGGTGTACCTGGAACATTCGATGGCGCAGGGCCAGCGCCTGGTGGTCGGCGGCGTCAGCCGGCGCGCCGCGGCCCAGGTGGTGGCTCTGGCGGCCACGGGCCGCCACATCCCGCTGAGGCGACTTGTCAATGGCGGGCGCGAACTATTCCGCGGGCCTCAAGCCCCGCTGGCGTACCAGGAGGCAGGCCTCCTCGTGGCATTCCTGATGACCAGCCGACGCTACCGCGACGGCTTCCTGCGCTACTACGCAATCGAGCGCAAGCCCGGCCCGGCGCCGCCGGAGACCCTCGAGAGTTGCCTCGGAACGACATGTGAGAAACTGGAGAAGGAATGGCTGGCGTGGCTGAAGGTAGTGGGCGGTTGAGACGACTCCTCGGCGCGTTCCTGCTCGTCGCCCTGGTCGGCGGGTGCTCCGACCAGGGCGGGGATATCCCGCCAGGGAAGACCGTCCTCGAGATGTGGCACTCGCAAAAGCGTCAGAACGAGGACGCACTCGAGGACATCGTGGCGAGGTTCAACGCCCGAAACCCAACCTACCACGTCAGGCTCCACAACATAGGGTCCTACACTGCCCTGTTTCGCAAGACGCGCGCGACACTCCAGGGCGGGCAGATGCCCGATCTTTGCATCTGCTATCCGAGCATGGTGGCCGAGTTCATGGAGGCCGACGCGGTCCTGCCCCTCGGCGATCTGCTCCGTGACCCCCAGCATGGCTTCACCAAGGAGGAACTCGACGACATCTTCCCCGTTTTCCTGGAGGTCAATCGCTATCCTGAATTCGGCAACAAGTTGCTTTCGTTCCCGTTCACCAAGAGCCTCCTGATGCTCTACTACAACGCCGAGATTCTCCGCGCGGCCGGCCACGAGAGGCCGCCCGAGACCTGGGAGGAGTTCATCCAGCAGTGCCGCCACGTCAAGAGGAAGACCGGGAAACTGCCTTTCGCCTACTCGCGCGACCCTTCCTCTTTCGACTCGATGGTCATGTCCCTCGGCGGGCGGCTGGCGAGCGTGGAGGACCGGCGGAGCCATTTCGATTCGCCCCAGGCCATCCGGGCCCTCGACATTCTCCACACCCTCGTGAGCGATGGCCTCGCACAGGTCGTCGCGCTCGGCAGTGACGAGGACCGCACCCTGTTCGCCAACGGCCGTGTGGCTTTCATCCTGCGCTCGAGCACCACCAGGGCATACATGGCCAAGGACATCGTGGACGAGCAGGGCCGCGACCGCTTCGAGTGGGGAATGGCCTGTCCCCCGGTCGGCAAGGGCCAGCCCAAGCAGACCGTGCTCTACGGGGGCAACATCCTGGTCTTCAAGAGCAATCGCAAACGCCACCTGGGCGCCTGGGAGTTCATCAAGTTC
>CAYYCI010000674.1:0-2331 GCA_964470215.1 uncultured Planctomycetota bacterium | reverse complement strand
CCCACGGTCCTCCACGACGGGCCACCACCCGCGAGGCCCGAGCGTCCGTGTCCGTCCGCATGCGCGGGGACCGGGCCGCGTCCCCGCGAACCGCAGATGGACGCTATGCCGGACTGGCCACGGATGGATCAGCCACGGATGAATGAAAAGCGGCCGCGCGCTTGGGTAATCCTCCCCCCCATTGCGAGCGGTCGCTCGCAACGGGGGGAGGCGAGGGGCGTTGGCCACGGCCTCCCCGTGGCCGACGCATTTTCCCATTTCCTCTCTGCGTTCTCTGCGTCTCTGCGGTGTATTCCTCTCCGTGTCCTCAGTGCCTTCGTGGTGGAATCAACCGGACGCGGGCGCGTCGCCCCGTCGCCCGGGAGCGAGGCCGAGAGGCCGAGGCGCCGGTCAGGTTCGGGCCACATAGACGAAGTAGGAGCCGCCCAGGTCCTTGCCCGCCGGGCCGTAGAGCCAGGTCTGGAGGCGGCGCCGCTCGCCTTTCTTGAGTTGGACGGTGAACGCGGCTTTGAGGTGCTGGGGGGTGATGCGGGCCTCGAGTTGTTGGTCGCCTAGTTTCAGCCTGGCCCTGGCGACGTTGCGGCCTGGTATGCCCTTGAATCTGGCGCCGAAGGGCGCCCCGCTGCCCTTCGGCCAGCCGAAGACCTCGATGGTGTAGCGGCCGCTCCGCTCGACAAGGAGGTCCCAGTAGCCGTTCTTGGTCCCACGGCGGAGGTTGCCCCAACTGTCGGCATAGGAGCCGACCCAGTTGGCCGAGCACAGGAAGGTCTCTGGCTCGCTGTCCACCCCGATGCTGATGTAGTTTGGCTGGTCCTGGAGCGGCTCGACCTCTCGCCGCCAGGCCTCGTAGTGTTGGCGGAGGGCGCGGGCGACCTCGGGATGGTCGGCGATGACGTTGCGCTTCTGGCCCGGGTCGGCGTCGAGGTTGTAGAGTTCGCGGCCGCGGACCAGCCGCCAGCGCTTCCACAGGACGGCCCCGACGTGTCGCAGGTCGCGGTACTGGATGACCAGTTTGCGGTCGGGCAGGGAGCTGGCCTTGCCGAGGACGAGCGGGGCGAGGCTCAGGCCATCGAAGCGGACCTCCTTCGGCCTCTCGATGCCGCACAAGTCGAGGAGGGTGGGGAGGAGGTCGGTGGCGTGGGTCAGTTCGGGGATGTCGCGCGGCTTGTCGAGGCCCGCTGCGGGCCACCGCAGGAAGAACGGCACCCGGTGGCCGCCCTCGTAGTATTGGGTCTTGTGGCCGCGCATTCCCGCGTTGAAGACCCGGTGGCCGGCGGAGGTGCCGTTGTCGGTCATGAAGACCAGGATGGTGTTCTCGCGCAGGCCGCGTCTCCGCAGGAAGGCCTCGAGGCGGCCGAACGCCTCGTCGAACTGGGCGATCATCCCGAAGAACTTGTTCCCGCCGTAGCGCGCGCTGTACTTCGGCTCGACTATCCAGGGGACGTGTGGGACGTTCGTGGGGATGTAGCAGAAGAACGGCCTGCCGGCATCGGCCTGCTCGCCCATCCAGCGCATGGCCTCGTTGAACCAAACGTCGGTGCAGTAGCCCTTGAAGCGCTCGCGGGTCCCGTTGTGTTCGTAGATGTCGTCGAAGTAGTCGTTGGTCCAGTGGTCGGCCATCGAGGTGATGCCCCAGGCGCCGTGGTGGACCGTCTCGTCGAACCCACGGTCCTGGGGGCGATAGGGGCAGTTGTCGCCCAGGTGCCACTTGCCGAACTGCCCTGTGGCGTAGCCGGCCGCCTTGAAGAAGTCGGCCACGGTGGGAATCCCCCGGCGGATCATTGACCGACCCTGGCACACGAAGACCGCCCCGTTGCGGAATGCCTGGAGCCCGGTCATCAACTCGCCGCGGGTGGGGCTGCACATCGGCGCCACGTGGAAGTCGGTGAAATGGACGCTCTCCGAGTGGAGTTTATCGAGGTTCGGGGTCTTGAGCACGGGGTTGCCGTGGCAGGAAAGATCGCCATAGCCCTGGTCGTCGGTGAGGATGAGGACCACATTCGGCCTGTCGTTGGCGGTCGAGCCGCCGCGCGCGGTTAGCGCCATGGCCCCCAGGCCGATCCCCGCAATGAAATCGCGTCGCCTCACAGGATTCTTCCTCTCATCGCTTCGTCCCGCGGCCGGAGCGATTGTACCCCACCGCCCTCCGCGCGATCAAAAGGCGGGCCGCGCGAATGACCACCGCAGAGGACGCGGAGAAGCTGCCGATGGAATGGACCCTTCTCCCGCTTCCTTGTCCTCCCACCTGGAGTGCGAAGCGACCAAACAAGATGGCGCGTGTAGGCGGGCCGTCTCGGCCCGCGTGGCGAATGGTCACCGCAGAGGATTCGG
>CAYYCI010000673.1:0-2332 GCA_964470215.1 uncultured Planctomycetota bacterium | reverse complement strand
GAGTTCGCCGTTCTTGTGGGCGGTCTTGAAGTGGAAGTAGCGGCTGACGGGCTCTGGCGGCACCTTCGCCATTCCGGCGCCGCGGTTGCCCGTGCCGGGGGGCCGGAGCGCGGTGGCAATGGCCAGCCTCAGGTAGAGGCTCCGCTTGGCCTCCGGGTCCGCCTGGAGGATTCGCCGCCAGAGCTCCAGCGCGCGCCTGGAGAGGCTGTAGGCGTTTTTCTCCCTGTCCGCCAGGCGCAGAGGGACCGCGGCCAGGAGGTAGAGGTCGAGGGCCTCGGTGTTAGTGAGGAGCCAGGCGAGGAACTTCCTGTTTGCGGGGTCGGCCTTGGCGAATGCCGCCAGGTTGTCCGGGTCGGTCTTGTAGATGAGTTGCCGCTGGCCGAGGGCGTTGATGAACGCGGGGTCGTCGAGGAGTTTCCTCAGGTGGTCTTCCTGGGTTGTTGCCTTGGAGTCGAGCCAGGCGGTGAGGTTGGCCAGATAGCGGCCGAACTCCCCGCTCGCGATGGCGGCCTCGAGGTCCCGCGAGTTCGGCCCCCAGGCGAGGACGTTGCCAGAGAGAGCCCAGAGCAGGATGCAAGCGAGCAAGGACCGGGCAATAACGACGCGACGCACTTCCTTCTGCTCCTTCGCGTTTCGTCCCCCGTCGAAACACACGCGAACACTTCCGAGGACAAGACCAATTCTAACTATCGGGTTGCGCGAGGCAAGAAACCGGGGATGCGATCCTGGGAGTGGAAATTGACCCGTCGGGAGGGTTCGCGGCAACGCGGTGGCCGCAGGTTGCAGGCCGGGCGGCTTGACAGTCTCGGGAGCCGGTCATAGGATCGGTCCAAAAGAGGCTCGTGAGGGATTTCCGCGATGGGGTATCGGCTCGCGGTCCTGGGCGTCGTCGGCTTTTGGTTGGTGATGACCGGGTCGCTTGTGCGCAAGTGGCTGGTCGAGGTGAGGCCCGAGACCCTGCCCGGAACCTACCGCTCGGTCCTGACGCCGGAGCGCCAGAACTACCAGTCGCGCATGGGCATCTTCTACGAGACTCCCGCCGGCCGCCGACGCGTCGGCTACACCGAGACGGTCTTCCTCTACGGCGAGGACGGGCGCTCGACGATCACAAACACGACCCGCATCATGGAAACCGTCGGCGGGCCGCTCCACCGCCTCATGAAGTTCGACCTCTACACTTCCGTGGTCGTCTCGCGGAGGCGGGAATTGAAGCGGGTGCGCGTGGCGCTCCACTCTCCGGTCGGAAGAGCCGAGTGCCGGGGCCAGGTGGTCGGAGGGGTTCTGGTGTTGGATGTGGACGCCTGGGGCGAGAGGGCCACCTACCAGTTGCCGCTGCCTCCGGGGGGGATCGTCGGCGCGGGGCTTTCGCCGCTGGTGGCCCTGCCGCCGTTGCGGGCGGGGTTGCGCTGGCGGGTGGCGGTGTTGAGCCCCTTGAGCTTTGCCCCGGTGGAAGTCGAACTCGAGGTCCTGCGCCGCGAGCGGATCACCTGGCAGGGCAAGGCGGTCGAGGCCCACGTGGTGGAAATCCACACCGGGCCGTTCACCACCCACGCCTGGGTGTCGCCCGACGGCGAGGTGTTGGTCGAGAAGACCCCGTTCAACCTGGTGCTGGTCAAGGAGCCTGTGCCGGAGGTCGAGGACTAGCGGTTGAGAGCCGAGGGCGTGTTGTTTTTCAGCCAGAGGGTCCAGTGTTCTCTGGCGGCTTTGCTCAACTTGACCTGGCCGCCCGCGCCGGTCAGGCGCTCGAGGGCGTTGTGGGCGGCGGCTCTCACGCCGGCAGACTCGGCGACGTCGGTCAGCTCGACCAGGCGCGGGATGGCCTCGCGGAGGGCGAGTGCGGCGACCGCCTTGGCCAGCGACTCCTTGACCGGGTCGCTCTGTTGGGGGTCTTCGAGCATGGCGAGCAGTTTCGGCGCCGCCCGCCGCTCCCCCTTCTCGGCGAGGACCTCGACCGCCAGGGCACGAGTGGTGGCGCTGGGGCTGTCGAGCGCGTTGACCAGTGTGGGGTAGTCGCGCGAGCCGTCGTAGATGCTCAGGATGCGCCGCTTGAGCAGGAGTTGTCGGGCGGCGTCGGCGCGGCGATGAGCGCGAATCAGGGTGGGAACGTCGCGGCTGCCGACATCCGCGAAGACCGTGCGGTAGCAGTAATAACTCCCGGCCGCCACGACGGCCAGGGCAACGGTGGTCTTGAGGTTGAAGACGAGCTGCATGGGCCACACCTCCAGGGTCCACTGGACGGGCGCGGCCCAAATGGAGTATAACCCAACTCCGGCGCCAAGCCAAGAGGTCGGAGCAGCGTGCAGGCGGTCAAGTTCTTCAAGCCGATCTTCCT
>CAYYCI010000672.1:0-2334 GCA_964470215.1 uncultured Planctomycetota bacterium | reverse complement strand
CTCACGGGCAGGAACTATCGCGTCTTCGCCCTCATGAGCGACGGCGAACACGCCAAGGGCCAGGTCGCCGAGGCACGACGCTTCGCACGGAAATACAACCTCACCAACCTCACCGTCCTCATTGACTATAACCGCCTCCAGATAAGCGGCCGCACCGACGACGTGATGCCGGTGAACATCCGCTCCACTATCCAGGCCGACGGCTGGCGCGTCCTCGAGGCCGACGGCCACGACTACCAGGCCATCTACAAGGCCCTCCGCGAGGCCGTCCACGACAACCGCAACCCCGTGGCCATCATCTGCCACACCACCATGGGCAAGGGCGTCCCCGCCATCGAGGACGACGAGGAGTACCACGGCAAGGCCCTCCCGCCCGACCTCTTCGAGCAAGCGCTCGAGACCCTCGGGGTCGAGAACGACCTCGACCGCCTCGCCGAAATCCGAAAGGCAGCCCCGGGGATGCGCTCCCCGGTGGACCTCAGCCACAAGCGGCTCAAACTCCGAGTCGGCCGTGCCAAGACATACCCCGCCGGGACCAAACTCGACAACCGCTCGGCCTGGGGCAACGCACTCGCCGACATCGCAGAACGCAACAAGGGCAAAGTCCCCATGGCCTGCGTGGACTGCGACCTCGTGCCCTCGGTCCGCACCGCCGGCTTCCGCAAAGTCCTGCCAGAAGCCTTCCTACAGGTCGGCGTCCAGGAACACAACGCCGCCACAATCGCCGGAGCACTTTCTGTCAGCGGAGTCCTGACATTCTTCTCCGACTTCGGGGTGTTCGGCTTCGACGAGACCTACAACCAACACCGCCTCAACGACATCAACGAAACCAACCTCAAAGTCGTTTGCACCCACTGCGGCCTCGATGTCGGCGAGGACGGCAAGACCCACCAGTGCCTCGACTATCTCGGAGTGATGCGCAACCTCTACGGCTTCAAGATCGTCGTTCCCGCCGACGCCAACCAGACCGACCGCGTCATCCGCCACATCGCCCGCGAGCCGGGGAACTTCGCCGTGGCCGTCGGACGATCGAAACTCCCCATCATCACCGACACCCGCGCCAAGCCATTCTTCGCCGGCGACTACAAGTTCCAGTACGGCAAGGCCGACATCATCCGTCGAGGCACCGACGCCGCAATCATCGCAATGGGAACCTCGGTCATCTATTGCCTCCAGGCCTGGGAGCGGCTGCGCGCCGACGGCCTGAAGGTCGCTCTGATCGGCATGCCCTGCCCCACCGACCCGGACGTGCGCGTCATCCGAATGGCCGCGCGCACAGGGGTCGTCGTCACCTGCGAAGACCATCAGCTCTGGACCGGCCTCGGCGCCTCGGTGGCCATGGCGCTCGCCCGCAGCGGCAGCGCCTGCCAGTTCAAGATGCTGGGGGTGGGCCGATACGCCAGCAGCGGAAAGCCCGAAGACCTCTACGCCGAGCAAGGCATTGACCCCGCCTCGGTCGTCAGGACCGTCAAACGCCTCGTTCGCAAGAAGCGCCGCTGACCCCTATCGACATGCGAAAGCGAGGGCCTCGGTCGCGAAGCCCTCGCTCATGGTCTCATGGCCTCGGTGGCGTTTGCTCAGCGGCGCTCGCGCCTGCGCCTCGCCCAGGCCAGAACCAGGCCCCCGGCCAGCAAGCTCAGACTCGATGGCTCGGGCACATAGTAGCCCGCGCCCCCCGACAGCGGGTTGTTCCCCTGGATATTCGGCGGCGAATGCTGATTGAGGCCGAAGACGTCGAAGCGGATCCCACAGACCACAGCAGGATTGATCACCTGCACCCCCACGCGGACCGTCGGGACGGGGTCGGAGTCGCTCTCGCGGCGGGTCAGGCCGGTGCCCAAGTCCACACCAGCTATCACGTTACCCTCGAGTTTCAATAGTTCCCCGGCACCTTCGCCCTGTCCCCGGACCCCACCGGGTGGGAAGATCATGCCGAACTGCTCGCTGTCCACGAACGCCGAGTAGGGAATCTCCACCGACTCGTTCGGGTCCTCCGGGTCGAAGAAGCGAATCTTCTCGAAGCCTACGCGATTCGCATGCGTTCCCACTGTCAGCAGCAACATCTCGTAATTGGGCTTCCCGTCAGTTGCGTACCCGTCGTCGAGGAAGGTCAGATCGAGGATGAACGTGTCGTCGTCAAAAACCGCCACCCCGCCCTCGTTCTCCTGCGAGCCGGCACCGTCGAGCTGGAGATACGGGTGTGTGTTATTGGGGTCGAAGGGGTCGGCACCATAGTAGTTCTCGAGCGCGTTGACCCCCGTGATTGCGACCAGCTCGAGGTCGGCCCGGGCTGGCGCCCCGACCGCCATCGAAAGGAGGGCGACGACCACCAAT
>CAYYCI010000671.1:0-2340 GCA_964470215.1 uncultured Planctomycetota bacterium | reverse complement strand
GTAGGCGGGCCGTCTCGGCCCGCGGCCAGGGGCACGGCAGTGCCGTGCCCCTACAAGTCCGCGTTGAGTGGCCAACTGCTACGGAACGGAGTGCGCATCTTTGCCCTCCCTTGACTTTCCCTTCCAGCCGCCCTATTCTTCAACGAGCAGATGTACCCATCGAGGATGCGACGGAACGTGGAGGCCATCGAGAGAATGGTCGAGGCAGTGCGACGACGCTTTAGCAGAAAGCGCCGCCGGGCCTTCACCCAACTCCCCGGATGGCCCGGCAAAGTCATCGAACCACTGACCCGCGACAAGATATACGAAGATTGTGGCCGGGTCGTGAGCCGCCGAGCCGGCATGGGGAAGAAATCGAGGTCCTGACACCCTGAGCCTTTTGCAATCCCTCGTTTGCGCGGTTCTTGTTTTTCTCGGAGCCAGGGCGCCGGCAGAGACGGCCGGCTGGCGCCACCGCGGCCAGGTGCCGCTGAACCTCGAGCCTTTCTTCGATAACGACGCGATCGCCGATGCCCGCGACCGGGCCGACGGCAATTTCGATTGCCCAGACCATCCCGCCGACCTGCCCGGCTCGGTCTTCCCCGCCGAGTTCCTGCCCGCCACGGGCAGCGTGTTCTCTTTCGATGGGGTTCATTTCCTCTTCCCGAGCAAGGAGCGCGGCGACTACAACAACCTGGCGTGCTCCGGGCAGCGCATCGCGGTGCCGCCGGGCCGCTACAAGGCGCTCCACCTGGTGGGCACGAGCGAGAACGGCAACCAGCAGGCGAGGTTGAAACTCTCCTACAAGGAGGGCCTGGCCGAGGCAGCGATTTCCCTGACGGATTGGTGCCAGAAGCCACGGCTCGGCGAGCGTGTGGCCTTCGAGGCGGCCTTCCGCTACACCTATGCGGGCGGCAAGCGGCGGATGAAGCGCGAGGCTGTCCGCCCGCGCCTTTTCTTGCGAAAGATCGCCCTCGACCCGAAGAAGACCCTCGAGGCGATCATCCTGCCATATTGCCGCCGGATGCACATCTTCGCCGCCACGCTGGAGTCGGCCGACTGGACAGAAGAACAGGCGAAGTATGCGAACGAGACGGCCGAGTTCTACGCGACGCTCTCGAAGGGCCAACCCGGCTCCTACGAGGAACTCCTTCGGCGAGCCGAGGCGCTGGTGTCGCGGCTGGCGAGGTCGGCTCTCTCCGGGCCGATGGCCCGCCAGATGGGATGGCTGTGGGCCCAGGCCGAATACCTCCGCTGGGAACTCGATAGCCCGATGGGGCTTTTCCGCACCCGCCGGCTGAGCCGCGAACTGCGCCGCCTCGAGGCCGATGCCCGCGCCGTTGCCGCCGGCAACGACCCCTTCCCCGCCCGGCGCGGCTGCTTCCTCAGGGCCTATCGCTCGGAGGTTGACGGCTCGCTCCAGACCTACTCGCTGGCCGTCCCCGACGACTACACCCCCGAGAAACCCTTTCCGCTCATCGTCACCCTCCACGGCCACGGCTGGTATCGCCCGTTCCAGGGTCATCCCCAGCAGGTGGTTCCACGCTTCATCGTGGTCGCGCCTCAAGGCCGCGGTAGCCAGGACTACATGGTCCTGGCCGAGGACGACGTGCTCGAGGTCATCCGGGACGTCCGCCGCGACTACAACATTGACCCCGACCGCATCTACCTGGAGGGCCACTCGATGGGTGGGACCGGGACGTGGCACATCGGGGTCCACCACCCCGATCTGTTCGCGGCGCTGGCGCCGGTGTGTGGAAACGCCGACGGCGCGGCGTGGGCACACTGGATGCCTCGCCGGCGCCAGCCCTATCCCATCCCCGAGCGGTTCAAGGCCCTTCGCCAACACCTCCTGGCCGCCACCGACCCGATCACCTACGCGGGCAACCTGGTCAACACCCCGTGGCTGGCGGCCCACGGCGCTCGCGACGAGGTGGTGCCGGTCGAGAACTCGCGGAACATGGCTCACCGACTGCGCGAACTGGGCTGTCCCGGGGAATACCGCGAATTCCCGAACATCGGCCACTGGGGTTTCCCCCAGAGTTTCTACGAGGAGCGCTGGGAGTGGATGACCTCGCAGCGACGCCAGCCCTCGCCGCCGCGCATCCGCTACCGCACTGCCTCACTCCGCCACGATGGGGCGCGGTGGGCGCGGATCGCCCGCTTCTGCCGGTGCCTGGAGTTCGCCGAGATCGAGGCCAGCCGCTCCCCCGACGGCTCGATCACTGTCAGGACGCAGAACGTGGCTGCCTTCACCCTCGACCTCGCGTTGGCCTTCGGGGAGGCCGAGGCCCGCGAAGAACACGAGGTGGTCGTTGACGGCCAGCGCCTGAGGGTTCGCGGGCCGAAGGCCAGTTTCGT
>CAYYCI010000670.1:0-2348 GCA_964470215.1 uncultured Planctomycetota bacterium | reverse complement strand
ATAGAATCTTTCGAGGGGCCGGCGGCTAAGTCGCGGCCAGAGGCTCGTCGAGGGCCGCCGGCGGAATCAAGAACCGTTCGCCGGAGAGAATCCATGACCCCTCGAAGGACCAGTCAGATGGAGCGCGGCACCGCTTCCGCCCGGGTGTTGTTTGTTGCTTTGTGCGTGGGCCTGGTCGGCTGGGTGGTCTTCGCTCGGGCGGCCGAGGAGCCTTACTACACCGAAGAACAGGTCTACATGTCGCGGCCGAACCCCAACCGCGAGACGCCCTTCGGCTACGTGGGCGTGACGGGCATAGTGGCGCGGATTTACCCGGGGGTGCTCGTAAAGGTCGAGAAGACGGTGCCCGGCTCCCCGGCCGACGGCAAGTTCAAGAAGGGCGAGATCATCACCGCAGTGAACGGGCTGGCCCTGAAGGGCAAGAACCCATTCGTCACCCTCGGCAACGCCATCACCAAAGCCGAGGCGACCGACGGCCTGATGGTCTTCGACGTCCTCTCCCCGAACGGCAAGACGGCCCGAAAGCAAACCATTCGGATCCCCGTCCTCGGCCCCTACAGCAAGACCTGGCCGCTCGACTGCCAGAAGTCCAGGAAGATCGTCGAACAGGCCGCTGAGTTCTACGCCGACAAGTCCAAGTTCGGCAAGTGGTACAGAGACCGCGGCATCCCGGCCGCTCTCGCCTGCCTCTTCCTCCTGTCCACCGGCGAGGATAAGTACCTGCCGGTCGTCAAGGACTATTTCGCCTCCTTCCCCAGGGACGTCGAGAGGATCGGCGACCACACCTGGAACAACGGCTACAACGGCATCGCGTGTGGGGAGTACTACCTGCGGACCGGCGACAAGTCGGTCCTGCCCATCATGCAATACTACTGCGACGACGCCAAACGCCGACAAAAATGGGGCTGCGGCTGGGTCCACTGGGGCACCGGCGTCAGCCCGGGATACGTCGCCGGCGGTCTGATGAACCCGGCCGGCGCGCAGGTTCTCACCACGCTCCTCCTGGGCAAGGAGTGTGGGGTCAACGTGGACGACAAGACCCTGCTCGGCGCCCTCCGCTACTTCTACCGCTTCGCTGGCCATGGCACCGTGCCATACGGCGACCACCGTCCCGAAGGGGGCCTTGGCTCCAACGGCAAGGACGGCATGATCGCCGCGGCCATGCAGATCGCCTGTGGCTCCCGAGGCGACGTGGCCATCTACAAGATGGCGCGCGACTACCTCGCAATGTCAATGGTCACCAGTTACCCCGTCCTCGTCAGGGGCCACGGCGACGAAGGACGCGGCGACGGCATCTGGCGCAGCATCGTCTCCTCCTACATGCTCCGGACTCGCCCCAAGGAATACCGAGCCGTCATGGACCGCCTCACCTGGTGGCACGACCTGAGCCGCGAGCCGGGCGGCAGCATCGGAATCGCCACACTCGCCTGGCGGAACGGCGTCATCGGCTCGTCCGGGGCAGGCGTCGGCCTCTCCTACACCGCACCACGCAGAACCCTCCGCATCACCGGCGCGCCACGCTCGAGGTACTCGAAGGACTACACCCTGCCCGCGCATCTCTGGGGCACGAAGGCCGACCTGGCTTTCCTCTCCATTGACCATAACCCGAAGTATTACAACTACGGCGGCGACGAACCCACCCACATCCCGTTCTACGCGCTCGGGGGCGCATACCACCGCCCGAAAACCGATCTGAACAATCTCCCCCGCAAGGTCATGCTCAAGAACGTTTACCACCGCCGCTACATGATCCGCGCCCAGGCCGCAAAAGCCCTCCGAGCCGTCGGGGCTTTCGACATCCTCGAGAAACTCCTCCGCGACCCCGACCCGCGCGTCCGACGCGCCGCCCTCGACGGCCTGATTGACTACAGATACTGGTTCGTCTATGGCCGCAAGCCCATCTCGCCGGAGCAGTTCTCCCCCGCGATGGTCGAGGCAATCAACAAGATGCTCTCCGACCCCGAGGAGGCCTGGTGGGTGATTGACGGCGCGCTCCTGGCGTTGAAGTTCGCCCAGGCCAAGGACATCCAGGCACTAAAGCCGCTCATCATGCCCTGGACCAAACACTCCGAGTGGTGGCTCCGCGAAGCCTCTTTCATGGCACTCTCCGGCCTCGAGAAGGACGAGTCGCTCTACCGCCAGGTTCTCCCCACCCTCATCGAGATGGTCATCAACGAATACCACACCCAGCCGCGCTCGCGGATGCTCAGACACCTCAGGGAAGTCCTCAAGCGCAAGGGACCGAACAGCCCCGAAGGCAAACTCATCATTGCCGGCCTACGCAGAGCCGTCGCCGAGAGCGAGATCAAGCCTGGGCTGCGCGCGCCCGAAGGAGCATACAACGTCCT
>CAYYCI010000669.1:0-2349 GCA_964470215.1 uncultured Planctomycetota bacterium | reverse complement strand
AGAAGGCGCCGGGCGACAAGAACGAGGAGAAAACCGAGAATTAAAGGCCGTGCTAGACGGGGAACTAGCGGTGCCCTGTAACCCGGAACCCGCTATACCGGGGTCGAAAGCTCTCTTGAGGCTCTCGTCTCCGGCCGACACGGCGCGGTAAGTGGTGTTGAGAGCCGGGTCCCATGCAATGGGCGGGTGTGAACCAGGTCAGGTCCGAGAGGAAGCAGCCTTAAGCACCTGGACCCATGTGCCGTGGGGTTGCCTGGCTGGAGCCAACTACCGCAGTCGGCCTTCGTGAGCGGGGTCGAGGAAGGGTGCACGGCCAACGAAAACCCACGCCCTCGTGGCGATTCCGATAGGTGGGGCGAAGTGGAATACCTGGTTCTGGCCCGTAAGTACCGCCCACAGACCTTCGAGGAGGTCGTGGGCCAGGAGGCCGTGACCACCACCCTGCGCAACGCCATAACCGCGGGCCGCGTGGCCCATGCCTACCTTTTCAGCGGGCCGCGCGGGGTGGGGAAGACCACCACGGCCCGCATCCTCGCCAAGGCGCTCAATTGCCAGCAAGGCCCGACCCCATCCCCTTGCAACGAATGCTCATTTTGCAAGAGCATCTCGAGCGGGGAGGACGTCGACGTTGTCGAGATTGACGCGGCCTCGAACACCAGCGTCGACGACGTGCGCGCGCTGCGAGAGAACGTCCGTTACGCCCCGGCCCGGGCGCGCTACAAGGTCTATATCGTGGACGAGGTCCACATGCTGAGCCGCTCGGCGTTCAACGCTTTCCTGAAGACCCTCGAGGAGCCTCCGCCGCGGGTGAAGTTCGTCTTCTGCACGACGGAGCCCCACCGCCTGCCCGAGACGATCCACTCTCGGTGCCAGCGGTTCGATTTCCGTCGGATCGGGAGCGAGGACATCGCGCGGCGCCTCGAGCAGATTTGTCGCAAGGAGAAGGTCAAGGCGGAGAAAGCGGCCCTGAGCCTCATCGCGCGCACTTCCAAGGGCGGAATGCGCGACGCCGAAACCCTCCTCGACCAGTTGAGTTCCTACTGCGGCGAGAAGATCACGGTGGCGGACGTCGAGAGGGCATTGGGGGCACTGCCGCGCAAGGACGTCTTCGCCCTCTTCGACCACATCGCCAGGCGCCAGCCGGGCGAGGCCCTCACCCTCCTGGACCGCGCGCTCCGCGACGGAAAGGATTGCGAGAGCCTCCTCGGACAATTGATAGACCACGCGCGCTCGCTGCTGGTGCTGAGGGTTTGTGGAGAGGAGAGCCACCTGCTGGACGAGACGGCCGAGGATCTGGCGGAGTTGCGTCGCCAGAGCGGCGAGTTCTCCCGCGAGGGCCTCCTCTACATCGGGCAGGTGCTCTGGGAGACCCTGCGCAAGGTCAAGGAGGGCGCCCAGAGCCGGGTGCCGTTGGAGTTGGCGCTGGTCAAGTTGGCCGAGGGCGATGGCCTCGAGCCCCTCGAGAGGGTCCTCGAGCGGCTCGCCGACCTCGAGGCCCGACTGGGAAACCCCCGGGCGGCTGCCCGGCCGGCAGTGGCCGAAAAAAAAAAGACACCACCGGCCCAGCAAAGAGACAATAAAGAGGCTAGAATAATAGAGGAACACGACCGCCGCGCCCGGGAGCAAGAGGACCTCGAGGCAGCGGCCAGCCGCAACCCGGTGGTCCGCCAGGCGGTCGAGATACTCCAGGGGATCGTCGTCAAACGCGAGAGGTGAGAAGATGCCACGCGGATTCAGCGGAATGGGCGACCTGGTTCGCCAGGCACAAAAAATGCAGCAACAGATCGCCGAAATCCAACAGAGCCTCAAGAACCGCGTGGTCGAGGGAACCGCCGGCGGCGGCATGGTCCACGTCCTGGTCAACGGCCAGCAGGAGGTCGTCGCCGTGAAGATAGACCCCGAGGTGGTGGACCCCAACGACGTGGCGATGCTCGAGGACCTGATCCTTGCGGCGACGCGCGACGGGATGAAGAAGGCGCGCGAGTTGGCCGAGCAAGAGATGGCCAAGGTGACCGGCGGAGCGAAACTCCCCGGCCTTTTCTGACGGGAGAGCGCGGTGGCAGGGGCATACCCCCAGACGCTCAGCCGCCTGATCGCCGAACTGGAGAAACTCCCCGGGATCGGGGCCCGGAGCGCCGAGCGGCTGGCCCTCCACCTGCTGAAGGCCAGCGAGGAGGACGCGATGGCCCTCGCGCGAGCCATCCGTGACCTCAAGCGCAACACCCGCCACTGCTCTGTGTGTTGCAACGTGACCGAGAGCGACCCCTGTCCCATCTGCGCCGACCCGCGGCGCGACCACTCGGTCATCTGCGTGGTCGAGCAGCCGCGCGACCTGATCGCCATCGAGCG
>CAYYCI010000668.1:0-2355 GCA_964470215.1 uncultured Planctomycetota bacterium | reverse complement strand
GACGCCGAAGTCGCCGATCCTGGCGACCCCATCCTCGCCTATGAGGATGTTGCTCGGCTTGACATCCCGATGGACCACTCCGGCGTCGTGGACCGCCTGGAGGCCCCTTGCGGCCTGGGCGCTGATGCGGATGGCCTGGAGGGTATCCAGGGGACCGTCGCGCAGGAGATCAGCCAGGCTTCTCTCGAAGTACTCCATCACGTAGAACTGTCTGTCGCCCTGCCCCCCGACATCGAGGACTCGGACGACGTTGGGATGCTCGACCTGTTGGAGCGCCCGCACCTCGCGTCGGAACCGCAAGAGGAAACTCCGATTGGCGGCCAGTTCGCGTCGCAGCACCTTCACCGCCACGACCCGGCCGCTTTCGGTCTCGCAGGCGCGGTAGATGGTGCCCATGCCGCCCCTGGCGATGGCTGCCTCGAGACGATACTTGCCTACCGCGGTGCCGGCCATTCCTGCGTGCGCTCCACGGGCAGGGAGATGATAAAGGTGGCGCCGAGCCCCGGAGCGGACTCCAGGGTGATTGTGCCGCCCATCTCCTCGATGAGTTTCCTCGAGACGGCCAGCCCGAGCCCCGTGCCGCGCGCCCCTTTCGTCGAGAAGAACGGCTCGAAGACCTTCTCGTGGAGCGCGGGGTGGATGCCCGGGCCGCGGTCGCGGACCGTGACGATGAATCGCCGCCCTTCCCAGTGCGTCGCCAGCTCCACCTGGCCGCCTGGCGCGGCGTCAATGGCGTTGTTGACCACGTTAGTGAGCGCGCGCTGGAAGGCGGCCTTGTCGAGATGGATCGGCTGGACATCTTCGTCGAGTTCGAGGCGAATGGCGCCGCCGTGGCGCTGCGCTCTGGGGACCATGAGTTGGACGACCTGGCGGGTGGCGGTGTTGGGACAAAACGTGATCCGCTCGAGCCGGCCGCTTCGGGAGTAATTGAGCATGTTGAGGACGAGGTCGGCGAGGAGGTCGAGTCGCGCGTCGAGTTCTTGCCACAGTTCGGCGAGTTCCCGGAGGTTTCGTTCGCGGAGTGCGATGGGCACGAGGTCTCTGGCGCTCTCGAAGCCCTGGAGGATATTGCGGGCATAGTGGGAGATGCCCGCGATGGCCTCGCCGACGGCGGCGAGGCGTTCGGCGTGGACCTTCTCCTGGCGCAGTCGGAAGTTCTCGACCGCCAGGCCGACCTCGTTGCCCACGGCACGGAGCAGTTCGAGGTCGCGCTCGCCGAACCGGCGCCCGGGGGAGCGGGTGTCGAGGTAGATCACGCCGAAGACCTCGCGCTCGGTCCGCACGGGGGTGCAGAGCACCGAGCGAATGCCGTAGCGGACCACGCTGTCGCCCCCACGGAGGCGTTCGTCGTCGGCCGCCTCGCTCACCAACAGACCCCGGCCGCTCGCCAGCACTGTCCGCACGACCGTGGCGCTCACCCTCAGGGCCTCCTCGAGGGGTTGGCGCGAGCGTGCGGCCACTGGGCGCGGCTCGCCATCCTCGACCAGCAACACGCTCCCGCGGTCGGCAGGCAGGATGTCGAAGACCACCTCGAGGACGCCCCCGAGCAGTTCTTCAATGGAGGCCGCGCGGCTCACCACGCTTGTGACACGATAGACGGCCGAGAGGATGCCGTAGAGGCGGCGGAGTTCCTCGGCCTCGAGGCCCCGAGCGCTGCGAGGCAGGACCACGGTGGTCTCCTCGGGCGACCAGGCCATCGGGAACTCGGGCTCCGCCTCTCCGCCCGGCACGAGTTCCACGAGCGGGCCGGGGACGGGCGTCGGCGAGCCGTCCTCCTCGAAGACCAACGTGGTGTTGCCCAGATGAATCATCGCACCAGGGCTCAGAACGGCAGAACCCGAGAGCAGCACTCCACCGAGAAACACCCCGTTCGTGCTCCCGAGGTCACGGATCGTGCAAGAGGCCCCCTGGAGGCTCACGCAGGCGTGGCTGGCCGAGACCTTCTTGTCCGACAGGACGAGGTCGTTGTCTTCGGCGCGCCCGATAGTGTTCTCCCCGGAATGGATCGCGTACGTGGACCCCAAGTCGGGGCCCCTGACCACCCGAAGGCGTAGGGCCATGGTGTCGCTCCGACCACGTCAGACCACGCGCCCTGCCTCCCTGGCAATTATAGTGGGGCGCCCCGGGACTGTCAACGAACCAGATCCGCTCGAGTGTGGCCCCTGATTATGGGGTTCTCGATAGCCCCGTCGGCAGCGGGTGGGGACGACTCGACCGCCTGAAGGCGGAACTACAAACAAGTGGCGTCCACATCCGCGGATGGGGCAGGCACGGGGGCCTGCGCCTGCTGCCCCTTCGACCCGCTATCCCCATAATCAGGGGCCACACTCGATCCGCTCCTTTCCCCGCTCGAGG
>CAYYCI010000667.1:0-2393 GCA_964470215.1 uncultured Planctomycetota bacterium | reverse complement strand
GAGCGCCTGACGACCCTCTTGACCGTGGCGGGCCTGCTCGCGGCCGTGGAGTATGTCCGGCGCCGGAGGCTGTGGATTTCCGGCCTGAGCGGCTTGCTTTTTGGCCTGGCGCTGGTGACGAAACAAGTGGCGGCACCAGTCGGTGCCCTGACCTGGGCGTGGGTCACCTGGGAGGTCCTTCGCTCACGGGGCCGGGGTGGGTGGCGGCGAGTGCTGGCCCATTCGGTGGCCATGGCCCTCGGGGTGTTGGTACCGTGGGCGGTGTGTTTCGCCTACTTTGCGGCGCGCGGCGCGCTGGGCGATTTCTGGGAGTGTGTGTTCACCTATAACCTTTTCTATGCCTCGGCCGAGCGGAAAGGTTCGCTGCTGGCGGGAGTGATCGGTTTCGTCCGCAATGGGCTCTTCGACCATGGGTTCCTGTGGGCGGCGGGCGCGGTGGGGCTCGTGGTGGCCCTGGTGCGGGAGCGGAGCGCTGGGCTGCTGGTGTTGCTGTGGGCGGCGGGAGCCGCGCTGGGGCTGATCCTGCCGGGGCAGTTCGCCACGTATTATTACGTGCCGACCGTCGCTCCGTTCGCCGCTGCCTCGGCGGTCGGGCTGCTTTGGCTGTGTGGGGTGGTTCGTTCGGGCAGGCCCGCGTGGCTCCGAGCATCGGTGGCGCTCGTGGCGTTGGTGGTGTTGGGCGGTTGCCTATTCGTGGCGGGTAAGCGTGCCTACGGGCCGGGCGGACGCTACGAATTCGCCACTGACCCGAACCGCACGAACGCGGTGGTCGCCCGAGTGGCCCGCTTCATCCGCGACCAAACCGAGCCCGGGGAAGCCGTCTACATGCGAGGCGGCAGGATGCAGGTCTACATACTGTCCGGCCGCCGGAGCGTCACGCGCTTCCTGTACGACTTCTACTACGGCTTGCCGCCGGAGCGTGCCTATCACTTCAAGCCCGAGAAGCTCCGCGAAATCATGGCCTGCCTGGAGAAGGAGCGGCCGCGCTGGGTGGTGATCACCACGAGAGGGAAGGGCAAGGGTGTCTTCGACGGGGCGTGGGAGAGCCTTGAGCGGTATTTCCCCGCTTTCAAGCGCTACGTCCAGGCCAACTACAGCCTCGAGCGGACCTGGGAAGCCCATCCGGTCTCGCTCATGGTCTTTCGCCGCAACCAGGGGTGAGGGAGCCGCCGCTTGCCGATGGTTGTCGGGGTTGTCAACAGGTTTTTCTGGCGCCGGGGGGCGGTACCTTCCGTAGCGCGTGGCTGGGCCGACAACCTCGAGAAGGCAGGACACAGTGTCATCGTCTTCGCCGGCGACGTCTCCCCTGACCAGAACACGCCCACCCGAACCTACATTCCCGTCAAACTCGGCAAAGTCAAACCCTTCGACCTGGGCGGATTCGCCTTTGCCGCTCGGCTGTTGCGCGCGCTAGCCGTCATGCGTCCGAGGCTACCCGAGGCCGTCGTCTGCACCGACTCCACCGCCTACTTCGCCCTGTGGGCCGCGTGGCGGCTTTGGGGCTTGCGAGCCGTGTTGTTCCCGCAAGGCTGGATCTACAGCCCCGGGCGCGCCGCGGACTATCCGCGCTCGGTCGCTTGGCTCTACAAGGCCACCATGTGTTTCTGCGCCAGGGCCGCCCCCTTGCTGGGATGCCTGAGCGGAGAAATCTACCGGGGCCTCGAGTCTCTCGGGGCGCCGCGGCAGCGGCTGTGGTACGCGCCCAACTGTGTTGATATGGACCGATGGCGACCGCGCCCACGCGAAGACGCCGAGCGGGGAAAGCGGCTGCTCTTCGTCGGCCGCTTCAGCCCCCAGAAGGGTCTCGACGTTCTTCTTGAGGCCTTCGCCATCGTCCTCGGGAGGCATCCGGATGCGCGCCTGAGGCTCTACGGCGCCAACGAGGACGACGACGGACAGCACCACCGACATGCGCGTCGCCTCGGCATCACTCACGCCGTTGAATTCTGCGGGCTCGTCCCCCAGGAGGCGCTCCCGCCGATCTACTCGGCAGCCGACCTTCTGGTCATGCCCTCCCGCTCCGAAGGCCACGCGCTCACCCCCTTGGAGTGCCTCGCCTGCGGGACCCCCGTGATCGCCAGTGACATCCCGGGACTCCGCGAGACCGTCCGCCACGGCCTCAACGGCCTCCTGGTCCCGCCGGGGGAGGCTGGCCCGCTGGCTGCGGCCATCTGCCGTTTCGTCGAGGAGCCTGGGTTGGCGGAGAGGGTTCGCGCCGCGGCTCGGCCATCGGTCCGGCGTTTCGCCTGGCGCGAGCGCATCGCCGAGCTCGAGCGGCTGTGCGCCGACCCGGCCGTCAACCCGCCCAGCCCGGAGGAATCTCCACCATGCGATATCTCGTGACCGGCGGGGCCGGCTTCATCGGCTCGCACCTGGCCGAGCCGCTCCTCGAG
>CAYYCI010000666.1:0-2393 GCA_964470215.1 uncultured Planctomycetota bacterium | reverse complement strand
AGCGACGGCAGCCCCGCTATCGGCGGGTAGATGCCGCGCTGGAAAAGGTCGCGCTCGAGGACGATCTGACCCTCGGTGATGTAGCCGGTGAGGTCGGGCACGGGGTGGGAGATGTCGTCCGAGGGCATGGTGAGGATGGCCATCTGGGTGATCGAGCCTGGGGAGCCTTTGATGCGGCCGGCGCGCTCGTAGATCGAGGCCAGGTCGCTATAGAGGTAGCCGGGGTAGCCCTTGCGGGCCGGAATCTCGCCCCGGGCCGTGCCCATCTCGCGCAGGGCCTCGCAGTAGTTCGTCATGTCGGTCATCAGGACCAGGACGTGGAGGCCGCAGTCGAAGGCCAGAAACTCCGCCAGGGTGAGCGCGCTGCGCGGGGTGAGCAGGCGCTCGACCGACGGGGCGCTCGCCAGGCTCAGGAAAAGTGCCACGTTGGCCAACACCCCGCTCTCCTCGAATGTCCGAGTGAAAAAGTGCGCCACGTCGTGCTTCACACCCATCGCCGCGAAGACGATGACGAACTCGACCTCCTCCTCCAGGAGCCGCGCCTGGCGAGTGATCTGGGCCGCGATGCGGTCGTGCGGCAGGCCGTTGCCGGAGAAGATCGGCAACTTCTGCCCACGCACCAGCGTGTTCATCCCGTCTATGGCCGAGATGCCCGTCTGGATGAAGTCGCGGGGGTACTCGCGCGAGAAAGGATTGATGGGCGAGCCGTTGATGTCGCGCTCGTCCTCGCCCAGTGGCGGTGGGCCGCCATCAATCGGCCGCCCCAGGCCGTCGAAGACCCGCCCGAGCATCTCGCGGCCGACAGGCAACATCAGCGCCCTGCCGAGAAAGCGCACGCGGGTCGAACGCCCGCTAAGACCCGAGGTGCCCTCGAGAACCTGGACGACCGCGCGCTCCTCGGAGACCTCCAGGACCGTGCCCACGCGGTAGTTGCCCTCGGGGTCGCGCACCTCGACGACCTCGCCGTAGCCCACGTCGCGCGGTGCCTCGACGAAGACCAGCGGCCCCTCGACCTGCTCGAGCCCCACGTATTCCAGCCCGCGGTCCTCGACCATCAGGCCAGGCTCCTTTCGAGTTCGTCGAACTGCTGCCGCATCCTCTGGCCGATAGCCGCGAGGTCCTCGGGGCGGTCGTTGGGCACGACCGAGCGGGCGCGGACGAGTTCGTCCAGGCAAGGCAGTTCCCTCACGCGCATCAGCGGCGCTCCGCGCTCGACAGCCCGCCTTGCCCTCTCGGAGAACTCCACCATCAGGCGCATCAGGGCCGCCTGCTTCTCTGGAGAGCAATACATATCAATCTCGTCGAAGGCGTTCTGCTGGAGGAAACCGTTCTTTATCATCTCGGCCACGACCAGAATGAGGCGCTGGGTGTCGGGCAGGACGTCCGGCCCGACCAACTTGACGATCTGTTGGAGGCGGTCCTCGCGTTGGAGAATCTCGATGAAGCGCTGGCGGAGCTCCGGCCACTCCGGCTCCAGCGTCCGCCACCACTCGGTCACGTCCTCGACATACTCGCTGTAACTCCGCAGCCAGTGGATCGCGGGATAGTGGCGCGCGTTTGCCAGGACGGTGTCGAGCGCCCAGAAACAGCGGATGAAGCGGCGGGTGTGTTGGGTCACGGGTTCGGAGAAATCGCCGCCCGGCGGGGAGACCGCGCCGACGATGCTTATCGAGGCGTCGGCCCCCCCGAGGGTCTCCACCGCGCCGCCCCGCTCGTAGAAATCGGCCAGGCGGCTCGGCAGGTAGGCAGGGAATCCCTCTTCGGCCGGCATCTCCTCGAGCCGCGCCGAGAGTTCGCGAAGGGCCTCTGCCCAGCGGGAGGTCGAGTCGGCCATCAGGGCCACGTGGTAGCCCATGTCGCGGTAGTACTCCGCGATGGTGATCCCCGTGTAGATCGAAACCTCGCGGGCCGCCACAGGCATGTTCGAGGTGTTCGCTATCAACACCGTCCGCTCCATCAGCGGGCGGCCCGTCCGCGGGTCGGTCAATTTCGGGAACGAGGTCAGGACGTCGGTCATCTCGTTCCCGCGCTCGCCGCACCCCACGTAGACGATGATGTCCGCGTCGCTCCACTTCGCCAGGTTGTGTTGGGTGATGGTCTTGCCAGTGCCAAAGCCCCCGGGGATGGCGGCCGCCCCGCCGCGGCCGATCGGGAACAGTGTGTCTATCACCCGCTGACCCGTCACCAGCGGCGCGGAAGGCGGATGGCGCCGGCGCACCGGCCGCGGCCGCCGCACGGGCCACCTGTGCGACATCTTCACCTCGCGCTCCTCCCCATCGCAGGCCACCACCGCCACGACATCCTCGACCCGATACTCCCCCTCCCGCGCGATGCGAACAACCTTGCCCGAGGTGCCAGGTGGGCAGAGGATGCGGTGTTCGACCGAGGGGGTC
>CAYYCI010000665.1:0-2397 GCA_964470215.1 uncultured Planctomycetota bacterium | reverse complement strand
CCGGCGCGAGGCGTTTGGCTTCGCTTGTGTCGTTGCCTTTGCGCCAATTGCCTACCGACAGTTCGGGATCGAATGCGCATCTTCATCAGTGATTGACTCCCGCTCTGGGGTGGCTTATCATCTGTGGCCGTGGCGTTTCGTGGCCTGATGAGAAGGAGGAGCAGCGATGACGCGGAGCGGCACCCTGGCGGTCTTGGTCTTCTTTGGGCTCGGTGTCGCGGTGGCTGTTGCCGAGGACAAGTTCGAGCCGGGCGAAGGTTGGATTCCGCTCTTCAACGGCAAAGACCTCACCGGCTGGAAAACCCGCGGGCCGAACACCTCCTGGGAGGTCCAGGACGGCGTGCTGGCGAACCTGCGCGAGAAGAACGGCGTGAAGCGCCGGGGGGTGGACATCTACACCGAGAAGAAGTTCCTGGACTTCAAACTCCACATCGAGTTCAAGGTCCCCAAGGGGGGCAACAGCGGTGTCTACCTGCGCGGGCGCAAGGAGGTGCAGGTCCACGACTCCTACGGCGTGGCGAAGCCGGGCAGCGGCCATTGCGGCGGCATCTACAGCGTCGCCGCCCCGCTCGTCAATGCCTGCAAGCCGGCCGGCGAGTGGAACACCTTCGACATCACTTGCGTCGGCAACAAGATAACCGTCTATCTGAACGGCAAACTCATTCAGGACAACGTCGAGGTCAACCGCCCCACCGGTGGCTCGATGGGCGGCCAACTCGGCACCCCCGGTCCCATAATGCTCCAGGGCAACCACTCCACCGTGTGGTATCGCAACATCTGGATCAAGCCCCTGCCGAGAAAGGGATGAGGCTTGAGGGAACACCGCAGGGCCCTCCTGTGGCTGGTCTTGCTGTGGTTGGTCGGCTGCGCCCGCCTCGAAGAGCCGCAGTTCAGCCCGGGCGAGGGTTGGATTCCCCTCTTCAACGGCAAGGACCTCAGCGGCTGGAAACTGGTCGGGCGCTATCCGAGCACCTGGCGAGTGGTCAACGGGGTGCTCGAGGCCCCCTCGCCGAGCGACAACATCTACACCGAGCAGAAGTTCCTCGACTTCCGCCTCCACCTGGAGTTCAAACTCCCGAAGGATGGCAACAGCGGGGTCTTTCTCCGGGGGCGAAAGGAGGTGCAACTCTACGACAACTGGGGCGACGATGACCTCGACGAGAGCGACTGTGGCGGGGTTTTCGGCAAGGTCGCCCCGAAAGTCAACGCCTGCAAGCCGCCCGGCCAGTGGAACACCCTGGACGTCACTATGGTTGGCTCGCGGATCACCGTTGTGCTCAATGGCAAGACCACGGTGGACGGCGCAGAGGTGCGGGGCGCCACCGGCTGGCAACTCGACGAGAACGAAGGCGCGCCCGGACCCATCATGCTCCAGGGCGACCACACCCCCGTGGCCTTCCGGAACATATGGCTCAAGCCGCTGCCGCGAAAACGTTCCGCTCAGTGAGACCACCGGCCATGGCGTCCAGCCTCCTTTTCTCGACCGGGGAGCTCGCCGGTCGGCGATTCCTCCTGCCAGCGGACCGCGCGGTGGTGATCGGCAGCGGTCCGCTTTCCGACCTGACGGTTCCCGCCACCCTTTGCGAGCCTGTCCATTGCGTCGTCCTACCCGGCAAAGAGCCCCGTTCCCAGGTGCTCGTTGACGCCTGGACCAGAACAGGCACGCGGGTGAACGGCTCGCTCGTGGAGAAGGCGACGGTGAGAGATGGCGACGTTGTGGAGGCCGGCGGATGCCGTTTCGAGGTCGTGCCCGCTGAGGAAAACGACCCGCCGGCGCCCGCCACAGACCGCTCCGAGCCGTCCCTCTACAGCGTCATCTTAGAGACAGATGAGGCGACGGCCGTCGGGTGCGAGGGAGTGTTAGTAGTGGGGCGCGCCCCCTCGGCGGACCTTTGCCTCGACGACGATTTCGTCTCCTGGCACCACTGTTTGCTTGCCACACTTGGCTCTGAGCGTCTGCCATTGCTGCTGGACCTTCGTAGCCGCAACGGCACGTGGGTGAACGGCCGGCTGGTGCGCAAGGCGTTCGTCACCCCGGGGGCGGCCGTTCAGGTCGGGCATTCGGTGTTGCGGTTCCGTCTCTCAGCGGCCCAGGGCGGCGCCCGCCCCTCCGGCGGGCGACCTGCGGCCAAGCGCCCGACCACCGCCGTGGTCAGCGAGGCCGGCCGCACGCTGGGCCACGAGCCACTCCGGCCCGAAGAAGACGACTACACCACTGAGGTCATCTTCGGCCCGGACCAATCAGAAGCCCCGCGCGCTGTTGCCGAGCGCGCATCGGACTACCTCGAGTTCTTCGGCTTCCAGGAGAGGCCGTTCGCCCTGACCCCCGACCCGGATTTGTTCTTTCCCGCTCCTTCCTACTCGCGCGCGATCGTGGCTCTCCAGAGGTGGTTCGAG
>CAYYCI010000664.1:0-2408 GCA_964470215.1 uncultured Planctomycetota bacterium | reverse complement strand
GTCAGGCGGTCGCGGCGGGTGTCGAGGGTGCGGGTCGCCATTATCGCGGGCACCGAGCACCCGAAGCCCAGCAGCATCGGGATGAAACTCTTGCCGTGGAGCCCGATGCGGTGCATGAGCCGGTCGGTGATGAACGCTGCGCGGGCCATGTAGCCGGTGTCCTCGAGGAACGCTATGGCGAGAAACAACAGCATTATGTAGGGCACGAAAGTCAACACCCCACCGGCCCCTGCGATCACGCCGTCGCAGAGCAGATCCCGCAGAGCCGTGGCAACACCCCCGGGCCATAGCGAACGCATGCTCGCGCTCAGCCAACCGAAAAGCGCCTCGATCCAGTCCGTCGGAGCCTTGCCCACCGTGAACGTGAACTGAAAGACCAGATACATCAAAACCAGAAAGAGCGGCAGCCCCACCACCCGGTGCATGACCACCGCGTCAATGCGGTCGGACATCGAGTGGCGGGCCTCGACGGTCTGGACCACGGCCTCCTGACACGCCCCCGAGATGAATCCGTAGCGGCGGTCGGCCAGGACTATCTCCGGCGCCTCGCCGAAGACCCGTTGGAGGTGTCGGCGCGAGGCGGCCGCCGCCTCGAGAATCCGCTCCGGCTCCGAGGCGAGGGCCTCCACACGCTCCTTGACCTGGCTGTCGTCCTCGATGAGTTTGACCGCGACCCAGCGAGACGGATAGACCGCGGCGAGGCGCTCCTCGGCCTCGATGAGCGGGGTGAGCTTGTCGAGTTCTTCGTTTATCTCGCGGCCGTAGCTAACCTCGACGGCCTGAGGAACATCACACCCCGAGGCCACCTCGACGATTGCATCGCGCAACGCATCAATGCCGATGCCCTTGTGGCCGACCGTGGCGACGACCCTGGCCCCGAGCAACTCGCCGAGCCGTTTGTGGTTGACTGCCAAGCCGTGCCGCTCGGCCACGTCGCTCATATTGAGCACGAGCACCAGCGGCACCCGCAACTCAATCAGTTGGACGGCCAGGTAGAGGTTGCGCTCGAGGTTCGAGGCATCCACCACGTGGGCCACGACCTGTGGTTTCTTCTCGATGAGAAAGTTCCGCGCGACCACCTCCTCCTCGGTGTAGGCGGTGAGGCTGTAGGTGCCGGGCAGGTCAACGACGTGGACCCTCACTCCCCCGTGGTTGAACGTCCCCTCTTTTTTCTCGACCGTGACGCCTGGGTAGTTTCCGACGTGTTGGCGGGCGCCCGTGAGGCCGTTGAAGATGGTGGTTTTACCTGAGTTGGGGTTCCCCGCGACAGCGACGGTGAGGGAGCGGGTCATTACCCGACGTGCTCCAGCCTTCGGACGAGGACTCTTCGTGTCATTCCGCGGCCGAGCGCAAGGCGGGTGCCGCGCACTTCCACCACTGCCGGCCCTGCGCCCCTGTTGTTCACCATAAGGATGTCGGTTCCGGGCACCACCCCCATGGCGGTGAGGCGGGATGTGAGGCCCAGACCCGCTCTGACGCCCACCACCCTCACGACCTGCCCCTCGGGCACCTCGCTGAGGGTAAGAAGCTGGTCGCTCGCACCGCTCCAAGCCCACATCATCATCATCAGCAGCCGCGGGTCCAACCTAGAGTTTCTTGACGAACTCGATGAGTCGCTCCAACACGATCGGCTCGATGGCGTGTTCCATCGAACAGGCGTTCCGCTCGGCTGTCTCACGCCCCAGGCCCAACTGCTCGCTCAGGAAACTGCTGAGCACTTGGTGACGGCGCACCATCTCGCGAGCCACCGCTTCGCCTTTGCGAGTCAGCGTCACATAACTATACGGGGCGTGCTCGACCAGGCCCTTGGCCGCCAGTGAGCGCACCGCGCCTGTCACCGACGGCATGCGGACGTTCAGCCTTGCCGCGATGTCCTTCACGCGCGCCACCCGGCCCTCTTCCACCAAGTGGTAGATAGCCTCGAGGTAATCTTCGAGGCTTGCCGAGAGGAGCACTGTGCCGGCCACCGCGGCCTCCTTAGTTTAGCTTCCCTAACATTATATGGCCTGCCGAATATTTGTCAAGCCCGACTTCACTCAAAACTCCACCCGCTCGGACCCCTTGAAGCATATCGCCCCTGCTCCAAGGAGCGCAGGGTCTGACCTGCGTGTGCAGCCCCACCGAGCAAGAGCCCCTTGACTCCACGCTGGCGTCCGGCCATACTTCTTCCCAGTGGTCTTTCAACCGGAGAGAGGTTTGCTCGCCAGGCGCCACGAACTCGACTGCTGCGTTAGCCGCGGCCACCAGCGGTGAACGATTGGTAAACCGGGCCGCCGGTCGGCGCGCCCCCTCGAGCCAACGAAGGAAAGCGGCCAGTGGCTCAGAAGCCTGGCCACGCTCGACCAGCCATTTATCTCGACCACGCGGCCACCTCGTGGCCGAAAGCCCCGGGGGTGGGCGAGGCCATG
>CAYYCI010000663.1:0-2408 GCA_964470215.1 uncultured Planctomycetota bacterium | reverse complement strand
CCGAGCGCCTTGCGTCCTTTCGGCAAAGCATTCTTTTCCTTCTCGCCTGCATTGGAAACCCACGGTGCACAAAAGCGTGCCAAAGCCCATAGTCCCGGCCCCTTTCAGGCCCACGCACCGGTTTCCTTCATAGTCTCAGGCTTTCCAGCTTGACCGGGACGCCGGGCAGGGTTTCCGCGTCTCTCGCCTCGTTGCGTGCCGGGGCCAGGGGTGTATACTATGAACTGTGGCCAAACATCGGCCAGGGGCAAACGAATTCCCCGGGACAGGGAATGTCGCCAGAGAGACACAACCCGCTAATCGTCCAGAGCGACCGCACCGTCCTTCTCGAGGTGGACAATCCTCTCTACCCCGAGGCCCGGGACGCCCTGGCGCGCTTCGCGGAACTTGAGAAGAGTCCGGAACACTTCCACACCTATCGCATCACCCCGCTTTCGCTGTGGAACGCCGCGGCGGCGGGTCAGAGCGCCGAGGCGATTCTGGCCACCCTCGAGCGGTTCAGCAAGTACGAGATTCCCTCCAACATCCTCTCGGAGGTTCGCGACTACATTGCCCGCTACGGGCGGCTGAAACTGGTGCGGAAAGGCGAGGAGATGTTCCTGGTCTCCGACGACCCCGCGATCATCGCCCTCGCCTCGCGCCACCGCTCCGTCCGACCGCTGGTCCTCGAGGTGGTGGACGGGAGAACGCTTCGGGTGAGGCCGGACCGCCGCGGGCACCTCAAGCAGGCGCTCATTCGCATCGGCTACCCGGTCGAGGACCTGGCGGGCTACGTGCGCGGCGCACCGCTGGCCGTGGAGTTGCGGGAGAGGACCACGGCGGGCGAGCCTTTCGCCCTGCGACACTACCAGGAGGATGCCGCAGGGGTGTTCCTGGCGGGAGGCTCCGAGCGCGGCGGGAGCGGGGTGGTGGTGTTGCCCTGCGGCGCCGGGAAGACCATCGTGGGGATGGCCGTCATGGCCAGGCTCAAGACCCACACCCTCGTCCTCTGCACGAACGTCACGGCGGTCCGCCAGTGGCGCCGCGAACTCCTCGAGAAGACGACCCTGAGCGATGACCAGATCGGCGAATACTCCGGCGAGGCGAAGGAACTGCGCCCCGTGACCGTGGCCACATACCAGATTCTGACCTATCGGCGGCGCAAGAGCGAGGGATTCCCCCATTTCAAGATATTCAACGCCCGCGACTGGGGCCTCATCATCTACGACGAGGTCCACCTGCTCCCCGCCCCGGTCTTCCGCATCACCGCCGAGATACAGTCGCGACGCCGCCTGGGCCTGACCGCCACGCTGATCCGCGAGGACCACCTCGAGGACGACGTCTTCAGCCTGATCGGCCCGAAACGCTACGACGTCCCCTGGAAGGACCTCGAGCGCCAGGGCTGGATCGCGGCGGCCGAGTGTGTCGAAATCCGCCTGCCGCTGCCCGACGACCTTCGGATGGAGTATGCCATGGCGCCGGCGAGAGCCAGGTTCCGCATAGCTTCCGAAAACCCTGCCAAGGAAGCACTCGTCCGACACCTCTTGGCGCGACACCGCGGAGACAGCGTGTTGGTCATCGGGCAGTACATTCGCCAGTTGGAGCAACTCGCCCGCGACACCGGCATCCCGCTCATCACTGGCTCGACCCCCAACGACGAACGCGACCGGCTCTACGACGATTTCCGCAACGGGCGTATACGGGAACTGATAGTCTCGAAGGTGGCGAACTTCGCGGTTGACCTACCCGATGCGAACGTGGCGATCCAGGTCAGCGGCACTTTCGGCTCTCGCCAGGAGGAGGCCCAGCGCCTGGGGCGCATCCTGCGGCCCAAGAGCGACGGCTCCCGCGCACGGTTCTACTCGCTGGTGACCCGCGACAGCCGTGACCAGGACTTCGCGGCCAAGCGCCAACTCTTCCTCACCGAGCAGGGCTACACCTACCGCATCCTCGACGCTCGCGACGCCCTCGCGAGCGACTGCCTCTGAGGCGAATGGGACGGGGCGTCGCGCCACGCGTGCCGGCAAGTTCCACCACAGACGCACAGAGGCGCAGAGGGAAAAGGGGAGGGCTAATGCCAGGGCCACCGTCAGGAGTGACGGGTTGGTAAAGGCGAACGCGCGACCGTGGTCTCGGTCTCTCCGTGCTAATCTGTGTCCATCGGCGGGGCCGCTCTTTCGGGAGGCGGAAACCGCTGCTGCGTTCATCTGCCGTTCCAGATCGGGGGCCGAGACGGCCCGCCTAGATGCGACTATCTGCGGCCATAGGCATGCGGGGCACGGGCTGGAAAGCCTGAGACTAAGAAGGAAACCCATGGGTGGGCCTGAAAGGAGCCGGGGCTGTGGGCTTTGGCACGCTTTCACCTGCCAGGACAATGAGTGTGGCCCCTGATTATGGGGATAGCGGCTCGAGGGGGCAGTAGGCGCAGG
>CAYYCI010000662.1:0-2414 GCA_964470215.1 uncultured Planctomycetota bacterium | reverse complement strand
AACCGAGACCCACTGGCACATCTATGAGGAAACCCGCAATGAGGCGGTATCCGGGCGCGATGGGCTTTGGCACGCCCTCCCAAGTCTCTCTCGACGCCAACCAGCGGCTTGCTTCACAGTCTCAGGCTTTCGGGCCTGTTCTTCTCTGCGCAGTGGCACAGGCTTTCCAGCCTGTGGGACGCGGGGCGAGACGCCCCGCCTACATGCAATAGCACGCAAAGGTCATGGGCTGTAGGCGGGCCGTCTCGGCCCGCGAAAACCACCTCCCGCACAACCGAGACCCACTGGCACAGGCCTTCTGGCCTCTGGCCTTTATTCCCCTTTGTCCAGGAGCGATTGAACGATGGCACGCGCGCGCCGGGGGTCGCCCGCCCCGAGGGCCTCGACCGCCCGGCCGAGCAATCTGGCTTGTCGCTCGGTGAAGACGACGGGCTGCCCTGGCTGCCAGCGATAATCGCCCACCAGCGCGCTGACCATTTTTTCTTGGAGTTCCTCGAGGCCCTGCCCTGTCGCAGCGGAGATGACGACGGCTCCGTCGAGCGCCTTCGCCCAATCGGAAACCCCAAGGTCGGCCTTGTTCGCCGCGACGAGGCTCCGGCGGTCGGCCAGCGCCTCGCCCAGCCGCTTCAGCCCCACTGGCTCCGGCGCCGAGCCGTCGAGGACGACGACGGCCAGGTCGGCGTCGGCGGCGGCCCGGGCGCTCCGCTCGATGGCCTCGTCCTCGACCGGCGAGGTTGGCTCGCGCTCGCCCGCGGTGTCGGTAAGCCACACGGGGATGCCCTCCAGCGCCACCTCCGCTCTGACCGCGTCGCGGGTCGTCCCCGGCTCCGGCGACACGATCATCCTCTCCTCCCGCGCCAGGGCGTTGAATAGGGTGGACTTGCCGGCGTTTGTCGGGCCGACCAGCGCGACGGTCGGTGGCTGCCAGAGCGCGCGCCCGAAGCGTGCCGTTGCCAACAGGGCGGCCAACTCGTCGGCGACCAGTTCCGCCTCGCCCCACGGCAGGCTGCGAAGCGCGTCGGCCAAAGCGCCGCCGAGTTGCCAGAGCAGGACCTCGGCCCCCAAGCGGGTCGGCGCCTTCAAGAGCGCTTTTCGCGCTTCGGCCTCCAGGAGGCTGGCTTCCGCTTCGATGAGGGCCTCGGCGCCGACCGCCTCGACCCCGCGCGAGACCAAAAGCCGCATCACCTCCTGCACCGCCACGACCCCGCCGTGGCAGTTCACCTCGGCGGCCTCACGGCCATTTGCGGCCGGGACGAATCGGACGAGCACCTCGTCGAGGGCCTGGTCGCCTTCGAGGATGTGGCCGTAGTAGAGGCGAGAGGGGTCGGGGACGAGGTTTCGGGCCGACCTGGCTCGGAAAACCTCGCGGACGAGCTCGATGGCCCGCGGCCCGAGGACCTTCAAGACGGCGATGCCGCCTTGTCCGAGCGGCGTGAGGATCGCGGCAAGGGTCGGCTTGCCCGCTCGCTCCTGCCTCACAGCCGATCCCGTCCGCTCCGCCAACACAGATATGCCTCGCGGAGGCCCTCGAGGGTGAGGTTGGGCGCGACCTTCTTGACCCTCTGGCAATGGCGCACGAGGAGGCCCGCATCGCCGCCGGTGGCTATGACCGGGGCGCCCGGCCAGGCGAACCGCTCGATGAGCCTGTCGGCCAGCCCCGCAAGGCCCCAGACCAGGCCGGTGGCTATGGCCTCCTTGGTCCTGCCGGTCAGGCCGAGGGGGTAGTCGGCAGGATTGACGAGTGGGAGGAGCGCGGTTTCGTTGTGGAGTGCTCTGGCCGACATCGCGAGCCCCGGAGCGATTGCCCCGCCGAGGAACTCGCCCGCCGACGAGACTACCACGAGGTCGATCGCCGTGCCGAAATCCACCGCTATCCCGCCCCGGCCGGTTCGGCGATGGAGCGCGATGGCGTTGGCGAGCCTGTCCGGCCCCACCCGTTCGGCGCCCTCGCAGGCCAGGGGCATCGGCACAGGGATATCGCTCCTGAGCGCCAGCGGCTCCTTGCCGAGGTTGGCGCTCGCCCATGCGGCGAACTGCGCCTCGGCCGCGGCATTGACCGAGGCGACCACGACCGCCTCGACATCCCCGCCTGGCGCCTCGAGGTCAGCGAGGTTTTCGATGGGGACGCGCTTGACGAAGACCGGCTCGTCGCGGTCCTCGAAGGCGCCGAGGCGGATGGTCGTGTTGCCGATGCTGGCGACGACGAGCATTCGAGCGTCCCCAGACTAAACCCCACGCGATTCTATCATGCGAGGCACCTGCCGCAAGGCGACAACCGCGCGCTGGAAGCGCTGCCGGCTTGAAGGTTCGAGACCTCGAGGGAAGTCCAGGCGCTGCGTTCGAGAAACCTGGGGCGGAATGGGCTTTGGCACGCTTTTTGCACCGCAAAGAATTGCCAGGCGAGAAGGAAAAGA
>CAYYCI010000661.1:0-2417 GCA_964470215.1 uncultured Planctomycetota bacterium | reverse complement strand
CCCATGGGCAAGGCCCTGACGGCCAAGCAACGAGCGGTCCTGGAGTACATCCGCGTCGAGACGGCTCGGCGCGGTTTCCCGCCGACGATCCGCGAGATCGGCGCCCACTTCGGCATGCGGTCCACGGGCTCTGTCCGCGACCACCTGCGTGCCCTCGAGCGCAAGGGCCACATCAGCCGCCGCAGCAACCTATCGCGGGGGATTGTCCTGCGCGGCGGGGCCGGGGTTCAGCGCCGCCCTGCTCCGCCTCGCCACCAGGGCATCCCCCTCGTTGGCGAGACCGCCGCCGGCAGCCCACGACTGGCCATCGAGAACCCCGAGGACGTCCTCGGCCTCGACCCCGCCCTCTTCGGCGGCGGGGCGCTCTTCGCCCTCAAGGTCGAGGGCGAGAGCATGCGCGAGGCGGGAATCCTCGATGGCGACATCGTCGTGGTCCGCCGCCAGTCCACCGCCGAGAACGGCGATATCGTCGTGGCGCTCATCGAGGACGAGGCCACGGTCAAGCGCTTCTTCCGGCGCGGGAGCCAGGTCGAACTCCGCCCGGAAAACCCACAGATGGAGCCGATCCGCCTGCGGCCCGGGCAGGCGGAGGTGATGGTTCTGGGGAAGGTCGTGGGGGTCGTGCGAAGGTTCTAGCAATGGCCACCATCGAGGAGGTCAACGAGCCGATCGATGTCGTGACGGTCTTCCGCCACGGCGCCATGGCCCCGGTGAAGTTTCGATGGGCGGGGAGGACCTATCGGGTCGAGCGTGTGGCCTACCGATGGGTCTCCCGGGAGGGCGCCCACCCCATCTACCACTTCTGCATCCTCACCGCCGACGACCAGACCTGCGAGATAGAACTCCACACCCGCACCATGCGCTGGACCATCGCCAGGCTCCGGATGGAAGGCTGAGCCGATGCTGGGCTTCCAACACAGGTTCGCCATCGCGGGGAAGTCCCGACTCCTGGCGGGCGCCGCAGCGGGCGATGGGGCCGGGACTCCCCCTCGTTTCAGCCCAGCGGAGCGGGTGATCCTGTGTGTGGACATGGACGCTTTCTTCGCCTCGGTCGAGCAGCGCTGCGCACCCCGCGAGCTCGAGGGCAAGCCGGTCATCGTCTGTGGCAACACCGAGCGGCGCAGCGCCGTGGCCGCCGCCAACTACATCGCGCGCGAGTACGGCATCAAAGCCGGAACCCCCATCACCACCGCCCGACGCCTTTGCCCACACGCCGTCTTCATCGAGGGCGACCCGGAGAAATACGTCTACACCAACATCCGCCTGAACGAAATCTGCCGCGAGTTCACCCCGGTGGTCGAGGCGTTCAGCATAGACGAGAGTTTCCTGGACATCACAGGCTCGGCCCACCTCTTCGGCGGCCCCGTCGGGGCGGGTCGGCGGCTCAAGGAGCGCATCCGCCAGGAACTCGGCCTCCCCTGCACCGTGGGCATCGGCCCCAACAAACTCCTGGCGAAGACCGCCTCGAAACTGGGAAAGCCCGACGGCCTCTGCACCCTCTCCTACGACGACATCCCGACGAAGTTCCACCCACTGCCCATCGAGAAACTCTACGGCATCGGCGCCAGGACGGCCGAGAAACTCGCCCGCCTGGGGGTAACTACCATCGGCCACCTCGCGCGCCTCTCCCCGAAGGTCCTCGAGCGCATCTTCGGCGTCATCGGCCCGATGCTCCACGACGCTGCCAACGGCATTGACAACTCCCCCGTCATCACCGACGAAGAGCAGCCCGAACCGAAAAGCGTCGGCAACAGCCACACCCTGCTCGAGGACACGCGAGACATCCGACGCGTCCTCACCGTCCTGCTCGGCCTTAGCAGCAAGGTCGGGCGGCGTCTTCGCCAGGGCGGCCACGCCGGGCGCACCGTCACCGTCGTCCTCCGCTACGCCAACTACCAGACCCTCGCCCGCGCCCGCACCCTCGAGGCGCCCGTGAACCTCGACCGCGACATCTTCGCCGCCGCCTGCGGACTACTCGACGAGGTGTGGGACCGCCGGCGCGCCGTGCGCCTGCTCGGGGTGAGCGTCTCGAACCTCCTCCATCGCGGCCAGCCGCGCCAACTCGCCCTCTTCGGCCACCAACAGCGCCAGCGCTACAGCCGATTCCTCCAGTCCGTGGACAGCGTCCGCGACCGCTACGGGGAACACATCGCCGTCTGGGCACCACTGGTGCGAACTAACGAGGCCATCTAAAGCGCGCAGGTCCGCACGCGGAAATCCCTCGGGGCCGCTGTGGGCGGGGCCTCTGTGGCCCGCGTCGCCACCGCCACGCAGGCGGGGCCTGTCGTTGCACAGGCTGGAAAGCCTGTGCCACCAGGTTGCAGTGTCGTGGGCGGGGCGTCCCCGCGATGCGGGAAATCCCAAGCACCAAATTCCAAACCACAAACAAGCACCAAGGACCAAACTGGAGGCCGAGC
>CAYYCI010000660.1:0-2420 GCA_964470215.1 uncultured Planctomycetota bacterium | reverse complement strand
GGGCGCTTCCGTGCGCTCCACGAGCCCCCGTGGGAACTCAACCGGGGCTATTGCCGCCAAAACCTCAATCCTGGCGCCCCGAAGACCGAGCCGTGCAACCCGCGCGTGGGAGAGGAAATCCGCGCGCATCCGGTTGCTTTCCTCGCGTGGCTGCTGGGCCGCTTCGGCCAAACGGCGCTCTACTTCGTTCGGGCGGTGAGCGTGGCTCAGTGGGAGTTTCGCCCGTTGGCGGGGGTGCCGGCGGTTGCGCTCGTCGTGGCGTTGATGCTGCTGGCGATGCTCGCGCGCGGCGCGGCGCCGTTCGTCGTGGCCGCGGCGCTGGTGGTGGTGGCGCTGCCGGCCGCCAACCGGATGGCCCATGTCCGCCACCTGCTGCTCGTCTCGCCTGTGGTCCTGGCGCTGGGTGTGCGGGCGGTCTGGACGCGGTGGGGGGACCGGCTCGCGGCGCTGGCTGGGCGGCGGTGGTTTATGGTTGTCGCTGGCGCGGGGTTGTCACTCTTGGCTTTCCTCGATTGCCGCAGTATCATACGTATCAGGACATATTGGCCGAATCGTTGCTACGAGCATCTGCTGGCCGACATCGAGTGGGTGGCCGCGCCCGGAGACCTCGTGGCTGCAACCTACCCTCAACTTGTCGCCCACGCGACAGGGAGGCGATGTGTGGGAGGGACGTGGCTGACCGAGAATCTCTCCGGCCTCGTGGCCATGTGGCGGCCAGAGGTCGTCGTGGTTGACGATTTCAACGAGGTGGCGCGAAACTACCAGAAGCTGATGGAGACCGGCGGCCATCTCGCCGGCTACGAGCCGGTCGTTCACAACCGACGCGAGCGATACCTCGTCTTCCGCCGGAAGGATTGAGCTGCCCCACCATGCGCGTGCTCCTGCTCTCGCCGCCGTTCGTGCCTGAATATATGCGGAACGCGCGCTGCGATTTCGTCTCGCTCTCGGCCACCCAGTGGTATCCCATCCTCCTTGGCTACTGCGGGGCATACCTCGAGAGCCGCGGCCACGAGGTGAAACTGGTGGATGCGCCCGCCGCATACCTCGACCACGAAGCCACGGCCGCTACCGTCCGCCAGTTTCGTCCCGACCTGCTGGTCATTTACTCCGGGCGCCTGAGCGAGGATAACGATATCGCTTTCTGCGAACCCTTGGTCGAGGAACTGGGCTGCGACGCGGTCCTGGTGGGGCCCTACGCCGCGATCAATCCCGAGGCTACCCTGGCCAGGACATCAGCCATCGGCAAACTGGTGGTGGGCGAGTTCGAGCGGCCCGTTGCCGAACTTGCCGAGGGCCGCGACCCCGAGGAAATCCAGAACCTCCTCTACAAGGAGGACGAGGAAGTCGTCCGCAACCCAGAACGACCCTACCTGACCGGGGAGCAACTCGACGCTTTCCCGTTCGTCTCGGACTTCTTCAGCCGCCACGTTGACATTCGGCGCTACCGCGCCCCCTCCGAGCCCCATCCATTCATGGACATCCTGACGGGCAGGGGCTGCTGCTGGGGGCGGTGCACCTATTGCCTGTGGGTCCACACCTACGTCAAAGGTCCCACCTACAACACCCGCTCGATCGAGAACGTGCTCGAGGAGTTTCGCTGGATAGAGCGCAACCTCCCCCGGGTTCGCTCGGTGATGATCCAGGACGACACTTTCCCCGAGGGCCGCGCCCGGGAGTTCTCCGAGGCGAAACTCCGAGCGGGGATCAGGCTCCCGTGGTCGTGCTACGCCCGCGGGAACATGACGTTCGAGACGCTGAAGTTGATGAAACGGGCGGGGTGTTTGAATCTCCACGTGGGCTACGAGTCGGCCGACCCAGAGGTCCTCAAGCGCATCAAGAAGGGGGTGTCGGTCGAGCGGATGACGCGCTTCACCGAGGACGCGAAGCGCGCGGGCCTGCGCATTCACGGCGATTTCGCCGTCGGCTTCCCGGGCGAGACGCCCGAATCGTTCGAGAAGACCATCGCCTGGGCGAAGAGGCTCAACCCCTACACCGCGCAGTTCCAACTGATGATCCCCTTCCCGGGCACCCCTTTCCACGAGGAGATGGCGGCGCGCGGCTGGCTCAACGAGCGTGGCGAACCCGACATGCCCCAGTTCACCAACGACCAGATTCGCGCTCTCGCCAAGAAGGCGTACCGTCGCTTCTACCTCAGCGGCAGTTACCTTTGGAAGTGCATGTGCCATCCCTACGACCGCGTGGTCCTGCGGCTGAAGACCATGGCGCGGGCCATCCCGGCCATGTTCTGGCGGCGCTGGTGAGGAAGAGTGTTGGGCGCCCTGCTCGTCGAGACCGTTGTTGGCCTCCTGGTTACCGTCGTGGGCAACGGCGCGCTGCTCTACTGCGGCCACCTGGTGGCCAGACGCCTGTGGTCGGGGGAGCGGCCATCGGTTCGCCTTGTGGCCAATGGTCTCGTGTCC
>CAYYCI010000659.1:0-2445 GCA_964470215.1 uncultured Planctomycetota bacterium | reverse complement strand
ACCCGCGCATCACCCCGCTCGGGCGGTTCCTCCGCCGCTCCAGCCTCGACGAATTACCCCAACTCATCAACGTCCTGCTTGGACAGATGTCGCTCGTCGGCCCGAGACCCCTGCCCCTCGAGGAGGCCCGCCGCCTCCCCCCGGAGCACCAACGGCGGCATTCCGTCAAGCCGGGCATGACGGGGCTGTGGCAGGTCAGCGGGCGGAACGACTTGGCCTACGAGGAGATGATGCGGCTGGACCTCGAGTACGTCGAGCGCCAGTCGTTCCGCCTGGACATTCGCATTCTCCTGGCCACCGTCCCGGCGGTGTTGGCCGGGCGCGGCGCGTTCTGACAACCACAGGGAGGCCCACGTGGCCGCCACCATGCCAGAACACGACAAAGCGGACATTCCGCCCCTGCTAGCGGTTGTTCTCTTCGCAGCGGTGGCGTTCTTCATCCGATCCTGGGAAGGCGACCTCCACGGCGACCCGGTCCACTACGCTGCCATCGCCAAGAACATCCTCGCCACGGGCGAGTGGGTGGTGATGCAGGACGAGCCTGGGCGACTCTACGCCAACAAGCCGCCCCTGATGTTCTGGCTCATCGCCGCCAACTTCAAACTCTTCGGGCCGGGAACCTACGCTGCCAGGTTCTGGTCCTGCTTCTTCGGCGCCGCCTCGTGCATCGTCGTTTTTCTCCTCGCAAGAGAAACCCTCGACACACACGCCGGGATTCTCGCCGCCGTCGTCCTGGCCACTATGGGTGGCTTCCTGAAGAACGCCAACGACGTGCGGATGGACACCCTGGTTGCCCTGTGCACGGCGCTCTCGGCGCTGGGCTTCGTCCGCGCACACTTGCGGGAGAAACCCCAATGGCTGGTGGTCGGCGGGCTCGCCGGTGGCGTGGCACTGATGGCGAAGGCGGCGGCGGGCGCATTCCCCCTGGCCCTCCTGATCGCCGCGCTCGCCATCTGGCGAAGGCGATGGCTCGTCAGCGGGTGGTTCTTCGCGGCGCTGGGCCTGGGCGCCCTGGTGGCCGTCCCCTGGCACGCGGCGGTCGTGGCGCGAGAAGGAGAACTTTTCACAAACGTCTATTTCGGCGGCGAGGCCACAGGAACCGAAGTATCGGTAGGCAGCCACCTGCCAGGCAACCTGGGAGAAAACATCGTGGCGCTCCTGGTGCGAACGCTCCCGTGGTGGCCCCTGGCGCTCGTTGCCTTCTGGCGCTGGCGCCGGGGCGACCCGCGCGAGAGGCTCCTCCTGGCTCTTGCCGCGCTCTGGGCCGCGCTGGTCGTCCTGGCGGCGGCCGTCCCCGTCAAGCGCTACGACCGCTACGTCATCCCCGCTTGTCCCGCCGTCGCGCTTCTGGCCGCAGGGGGCCTCTGGATGCTCTTGCCCAGGCGCTGGGGACCGAAATTGCCCAGGGCCGTCGTCATCATCGCGGTCGCGGTTGCCTTGCTCCTTGCTCTTTTTCCCATCAAACTCCATTCTTACCGTTGCCGTGGATTTGTCCTGGCGCGAGATCTCCTCGAGCGCTTCGAGCCTGGCGCCAAGGATCTGGCATTCTACGCCCCGGGAGCCAGGCCGCTCGACCCTCACGAGCCCACGGACAAGAACTGGGGCGCGCGAGCCAAGGCCATCTACTATCTCGACCGGACCATCGCGCTCTTTCCATCCGTCCAGACGCTGGTCGAGAGCGGTAGGCCCTTCGTCATGGCGCGGCCTGAGCGTCGCGACGACCTCCACCGCGGAGGCTTCCTCCAACTCCTCTCCCTCGACAAGGGCTACTCGCTATTCGCCCGGCCCGAAGCCCTCCACGCTCGACCCTGACCCATCGCAACCTGGCGGGAAATGTCTCTCCGCGGAGCGGCTCTCGCCGGGGTTTGGTCATTGGAGAGGGGTTTGCGCGCGTGGGTGATGCGGGGCGAGACGCCCCGCCTACGAGCGGCCCTCGAGGGCTTTGGCGATCTGGGTGGCGGCGTGGTCGAGCGCGGCCTGGAGGCCCTCGGGGTTCTTGCCGCCGGCCTGGGCCATGTCGGGTCGGCCCCCGCCGCCCCCGCCGATCAACTTCGCGGCGTCCTTGACTATGCGCCCTGCGTTCAGGCCCTTCTCGACCAGGTCGCGGGTCAGGGCGCAGACCATCTTCGCCGAGCCCTTGTCGGCGGTGCCGACGACGACGGCGGCGGAGCCGTGGCGCTGGCGGAGTTGGTCGCAGGCAAGGCGCAGGTCGTCCACGCTGGCCTCGGGCAGGGCGCCGGCGACCACCACCGTCCCCCCGACCCGGGCCTTCTCCTCGAAGGGTCCCGTGCCGCTGGCGGCGGCGAAGGTCTGGCGCTTGGCCTTCTCGAGCTCGCGGCCAAGGCGTCTGGTCTCCTCGAGGAGCTGGCGGGCGCGGTCCAGGAGGCGTTCGCGGGGGGTCTTGAGGGTCTCGGCCAGGCGGTCGAGGAGGGCCTCGTGGTCAGC
>CAYYCI010000658.1:0-2448 GCA_964470215.1 uncultured Planctomycetota bacterium | reverse complement strand
CCTGATAGGTTTGTCGGACGGCGTAGAAAAAACTGGCCAGCATGCTCATGGGCAGCGCCTCGTAGAGCACGAGGTAAACCCCGTAGATGCCCACCCACAGGAGGCAGAAGCGGTAAAGGAGTTGGGTCAGTGGGGAGCCGAGGGCCTTCGTCATGGCTCGCCGAAGGCTGTAGCGGAGCATGCGCTGGCTGCGCTCGCGGAAACGAGCGATCTGGTAGTCCTCGGCGTCGTAGGCCTTCACCACGTCGGCGCCCTGGAGAGTCTCCCCCACGATCTTCATCGCGTCCGCGCGCCTGGCTAACCCCTTGGTCGTGTAGCGGCGGATGCGGTCGCCCATCAACTTGAAGGTGTAGAGCGCCACCGGCACCCCGACGAAGACCACAAGCGACAGCTTCCAACTTATCCAGAAACACATCGGCACGGCCAGCAACAGGCGGAACGGGTCCCGCACCGCCGACGAGAAGACCACATGCGCCCCACGGCTCAGTTCCGAGATGTCCGGCCCGAAGGCCGACATCGTTTGCCCGAGGCTCCGCTCGGAGAAAAACCGCATCGAGAGACGACACACCCGCGCGAAAAGCGCGTTGAGCAGGTCGGTCCAGCCCCTCGCCGCCGCCGACTCCAACAGGTACCGCCGCAGGAACACAAGCACCGCTCTGAGTGCTGCCACGGCGAAAAACCCCAGCCCCAGCCACAACACCGTCCACAACAGCGCTTCCGCACTCCCCACCCGCCTGCGGAAGAACGCCACCAACTCCTGCCCCCAGCGGTTCTTGAAGAAGCCCTGGGCGGCCAACGACCCAGGCGATTGGCCCTTCGTCACGTAGAGATGAAGCAGGATATCGAGGGATGCCACATAAGCGAAGAAACTCGCCAGGTTGACCGTCTCGGCCAGAAAACTCGCCGCGATAGAGACGACCAGCCGCGCCTTATAGCGCCACACATAGCCGATGTATCGCCAGTAGTTACGCATCGGAGCTGTCCAGTCGGGCTCGCCGAGACGGCATGAAAAAAGCATCCCCCCCTTTGACCTCCCATGTTACGCCATGCGCTGCCAGTGTCAAGTTCTCGCGCCCCAGCCAGGCCCGCTCGGGCTCGCGCCCAAAGCCACTTGACAGTGGCCCAACGGCGGGGGTAGAATACGCCCGTAAGCAGCGTTCGTCCCTTGTCAGTGAAAATAGGAGAGGCCAGATGGCCACCCGACGCGTTGCCCGGGGTCGCGGCCCCTCGCCGGTTCCCATCATCATCTTGGTCGTGTTGGTGGTCGGCCTGATCGGCAGCACTATCGTTCTTGGCCTCAAGGTCACAGACATGCAAGCAAACATCGAGGATGGCTTGCGAAGCGCTCAGGGAACGGTTCAGATCACCGAACAAGAGGTCCTGGGCTTCGCCGGCCAGCCGCTCCGCAACGGCATTCGCGTCCTCATCGAGCGCGCGCGAAAGAAGGAACTCGAGAAACTCCAGGAGTTCCAGTCCATCGTCGGCCTCAACTACGACTCCCTCGACGAGGACCGCCGCATGCTCGCCGAGGACCTCAAGAAGCGCGGCGCGCTGCCGGTCGCTGAGGGACCCGGCGGCTTCCCCGACCTCCGCACCCTCCTTTTCGCATACGCCGACCGAGCCGCCGCCCTCGAACGACAGGTCAACGAACTCGAGACCAAACTCACCGGCGTCAAGGCCGAACTCGAACAGGCCAGGACCAACGCCGCCGCAGAGGTGAAGACCCGCGAGGAGCAGATCGCCTCCCTCAAGCAGACCATTGACCAGTTGCGCAGGGAAAAGGCCGACCTGGAAGCCAAACTCGACAAGGCCACCAAAGACCTCGCCGCTCAGACCGAGACCCTCAAGACCCAGAAAGTCCAGGCCGAAAAGAAAATAAGCGCACTGAAAAAAGAAATCGAAAACCTCACCGAGAAACTCAAGCAAAAGGACGAACTCATCGCCGACCTCCGTTTCCCCAAGAAGGTCACCGGCTCGCTCATCACCCCCCGCGAGACCGAACCGGCAGATGGCAAAATCCTCAGCATTGACCCCGACGGCCAGTTCGCGATGGTAGACCTCGGCCGCCGCGACTGGGTCGCCGTCGGAATGGTCTTCCAGGTCTACGACAACGCCGACCCCGAAGCCCGAAAGGCCAAAGGCTCGATCCAAATCCGAAGAATCTACGACGACATCGCCCGGGCGAAAGTCCTCGAGCAAGACCCCGTTGACCCAATCCTGCCCGGCATGATCGTCGTCAACCCCGCCTTCAAGAGGGGACTCAAACTCGAGTTCTACCTCCAGGGCCCGTTCCGCAACTCGCGCGCCTACATCGAGCGCCTCCTCGCCCTCTACCGCTGCAAGATCACCGATCGCGTCTCCAGAACCACCGACTACGTCATCACCGGCGAAGGCACCCCCGACGAAGGCGGCGTCGCGCCCGAGGAGAGCGAGGCCGTACTATTGGCC
>CAYYCI010000657.1:0-2448 GCA_964470215.1 uncultured Planctomycetota bacterium | reverse complement strand
TGCGCAGCTCGAGGTGGGTCCAGTGGTAGAGCGGGTTGCGGATGATCCTGGGGACGGTCTCGGCCCACTTGAGGAACTTCTCCCAGTCGGAGGCCTGGCCGGTGACGTAGCGTTCGGCCACGCCGGCCGCCCGCATGAGCCGCCACTTGTAGTGGTCGCCGGCCAGCCAGATTTCGGTCAGGTTGCGGAATCGGTGATCGTCGGCGATCTGGGCAGGGGGCAGGTGGCAGTGGTAGTCGAGGATCGGCATCGGCTCGGCGTAGGTGTGGAAGAGTTCGCGAGCGGTCTTCGTCTCGAGCATGAAATCGTCGTGGATGAATGCCTTGGCCATCAGCGCTCTCGCTCCTTGCGAAAGACGACGATGTTCTGGTGGACGATGTTGGGGACGTAGGCGTTCGGGTAGCCGTAGGGTCTCACCCGCGCGCCCGTGCCGTACCAGACCTTGATGCCCTTCATCCTGAAGCCGATCCTGCGGATGCGCTCGGCGATGTGGTAGGTGGCGGGAATGTACTCGCCGTTCTGATACGAGTCGCGGATGATGACGGCCAGGTAGCCGCCGGGCTTGAGCAGGGGGTGCATCAGGGCGAAGGCCAGCTCGAGGGCGTCGTAGAACTCCTCGAAGGAGCCGAGGTTGCGCAGGTCGGCGGGGTGGTCGGAAAAGCCATCGAAGTCGGTGCGGCGGTGCTGGATGTCATAGGTGCCGTCACACATCGTCTTCTCGAGGGCTATGGAGTAGGGCGGGTCGGTGGCGATGAAGTCGTAGAGCCGCCCTTCGGCGCCCAGGCGAGGCAGGACCTCCAGGCAGTCCCCCGCGACCGTCTCCTGTGGCTCCAGGCTCTCCCGCTCGCAAACCTGCCGGTAGATCTCTAGCCAACGCGGGTTCAGTTCGATCCCCGTGGCCTTGCGGCCACAGAGCGACGCCCCGATGAGCGTGCCCCCGACCCCGCAGAACGGGTCCAGGACGCTCTGGCCGCTCTTGGTGAAGAACTCGATGATGTGTTTCATCAGTTGGGGGGGCTTGTTGGCGGCGTGGGCGCGGCGCAGGTCGTGGCAGTAGGCGTGGGGATAACTGGTCCGCAGGACGCTCTTGGTGAAGAACATCCACTCGTTGCCCTTCAGGTCGTTGAGTTTGTTGTTCGGGTGGACCGAAGGGGGCTTGGGTTTGACCTTCTTGCGGGCTTTAGTCTTCCTGGCCATCGGCGGCGATTCTATTTGTCCCCTCGCCGCCTGTCAACACGACCCGGAACGTCGGGAACTTGCAACTGGGACGCCTGAGAGTACAATTCCTTGCAGGAGTGGGCGGTATGGGACGAGTGCAGCCAACTCGCCGATGGCTTCGAGCGGCCCGGCTGGGTCTGGCCACATGGTTCGCCCTCTTCAACATCGCCATTCACGGTCTCCACACTTGCCGGCTTGCGGCGCCCCTCCTCGAGGCGCCATGTGAGGAATGTTGTGCGGCGGGGACAGAGGGCGCCTGCCATTCCGGCGCATCGCTGAGCGGGGCGGGGGCCCTCGCTGCCTGGACACCGCTGAACGGCCAATGCCCGGCTTGCCACTACCTGCTGGGGTGTCCAGAGGCTGGAAGCCCCGAGGCCCCGTGTGACTTGCTCGACAGCGCCGAGGTCGAGCGGTTCGCCTCGGACTCGGCACTGAGCCTTTCCAGTGCGCGATACCCGCCTTCTCGCCCTCGCGCACCGCCGACAGTTTGAGCCCGACGCGGTGAAAATGTGGGCGTGCGCGCGGTCTTGTCATGCGCTCGCGGCGCCGCGGCCTACCCTGAACCCCGAACCCGGAGGCTCGAGATGAGGAGGTTACGCAGGGCGATTGCGCTGGTTGTCTTGCTCGGGTGGTTTCCCGGGGCCGGCGCTCTGGCGGGCGAGAGCGCCAGGGCCTCCGAGGTGGCCGAACTGAGGCGGATGGTCCAACAGTTGCAGCGCCAGATGGCGGAGATGCAACGGCGACACGAGGAGGAGATCGGCCGTCTGAGGGAAGAGTTAGCGGCCCTGAAGGAAAAAACCCAGGCGGCGGAGGTCGAGCGCGAGTTGGCGGCGCTGCGCGAGGCGGCACAGAAAGAGGCCGGCCCGGCGGCCGCTGCGCCAGAAGTGCCCCCCGAGGAGCTGACCTACAAACTTCGCGGAATCGGCCTCCAGGCCCTCAATCCGGAGATAAGCGTGGCGGGCGACTTCCTGGCCTGCTACCGCCACAACCGCGCCGACCGGCGACGCTCGGATTTCGACATGCGCAGTTTCGACATCCACATCCAGTCTTACCTCGACCCCTACACCCGGCTGAAGGCTGCCGTGGGGATTCACGAGGACGGCGCGGAACTGGGGGAGGCATACCTCACCCGCTACGGACTCGCCCCGAGCGTCAACCTGACTGTCGGCAAGTTTCGCCAGCAATTCGGCGTGGTCAACCGCTGGCACAAGCACGCGCTCGACCAGGTGG
>CAYYCI010000656.1:0-2449 GCA_964470215.1 uncultured Planctomycetota bacterium | reverse complement strand
TCTGCGGTTTCAAGACCCGCCACGCCACCGGTCGCTCCGCCGGTGGCCGCCAGTCGGCCTTATCTGGGCAACTCGAGGACCTGGCACCGGCCCTCGACCCTCGGCACCCGCACCACGCGCTCCCCCATTCGGAGCTCGACTGGTTCGGCGGTCCGGTCGAAATCCGTCCGCCGGACCAGCAACCGCTCGCCCAGCCGCAGCGCCGAGACGACCGGCCCGGGCCTCCGGGGCACCTCGAAGGTGACCGGCTTGCCGCCTTCGAGGAACTCGCGGTGCTCCAAGGCCGCGGCCCAGACCTCGTGGACCAACGCCACCTCGTGGGCCAACTCCTGGTCGGGACACCAGAGGAAAAACGTGTCGTGGCCCCGCAGGAGCATGTGCCAGAGGAGTTCCTTGTATGCCCGCCCGCTCATCTGTTCGACCCGGCGGTCGGGGTCTCTGGGCGGGGAGGTGGTCGTGTGGTGGACGAAGGTGATCAGCGGCACATCGGGCGGGGTGTGGGCCGCGGCGTTGCTCGCCACCTGGAGCATGTTGTAGAACCAGCGATAGTCGCCGTTCGACCAGTCGTACCAGAACCAGGTGCGGTACCAGGTGTAAACGGTCGGCATGGCGAAGGTGTAGCCGCAGTCGCCGAACTCGTCGGCCCACGGCCTCACGGGGCAGCGGAAGTCCATCCTGACGGGCACGCCCGGCCCGGGTTCCTTCTCGAAGTAGTCGTACCAGTAGCGCCAGCCGCCGTGGGGGTAGACCCCGTAGTTACCGACCAGTGCCTTGGGGAAGCGCGCCAGGACCGGCCCGGCGAAACACTCGCGCTGGACCTCCGAGCGAATCTTCCGATACGCCTTCTGGAAGGCAGGGAAGTTCTCGATCTCGGGGATGTTCCTCCGGCAGACCACGCAGCGTTTCGCGGCCTCCCAGCCGCCCTGCCACTCGATCGGGCCATCAACCTCCCAGTCGGCGAAGACGAAATCAATGGACAGACCCCGGCGCCTGTAGGCGTCCAGGAACGGCTCGATCTGCGCGCGGATGGCCGGGTAGCGGCCCTTGAGCTTGAACGGGCATCCGAGTTTGTTGCGGGGCGAGGTCGAGGTGTCGAAAAAGGGCTTGCCATCGGCGTCGAGGTGCGCGGTCTCCGGCGAGCCGTCGCAGACGGGGTAGGTGCAGGGGGTGGCGTTGACGTTGACGCGAAGGCCCAGGCGCTTCTGGACCGAGGCCACCAGGAGCGCTCGACCGAGCGAGGCCCCCTGGCCCTTTCCTGGCCGCCAGGTCGAGCAGGCGGCGATTCCGCGCTCGTCGAGCGCCTTGAGCGCGGCTTCCACCTCGGCCTCATCCCCGGGCGGGTCCATCGCCCCCCACACATAGAGCGGGAGCCGACCACCACGGGGATGCCGCAACGGCCTGGTGTTGTCGAGGATGACCTGGATCTTCTCCTCGGGCGTCATTCGTCTCCTCCCGAGAGCGATTGCCTCGGCGGGAACAAGCAAGGCCAGGAGGGCAAAGACAACAGCGGTCCGCTTCATGACCGGTCCCCCGGCACGACGAACGTTGGCCTCTTCAGAAAAGCGGCGCGCACCGTCGCCTTGGCGAGGAGAGCCGGGCGACGTGCCAGGTCGCGCAGATACTGTTTCAGGCCACGCTCGAGCTGCGCCTGGAAGGGGATGGCGTTGAGGCGAGCCGAGCCGTCCGGCTCGAAGGTCAGCATCCAGCGCCGCTTGTCGTCAACGACCTGGATGCCGCTCGCCCGTTCGCCATCGTGGAACAGCCCGCCGCGATAGGCCGCATAGATGGCCTCCGCGCAGGTGGCGAGAGGGCGTTCGGGGCGCTCGGTGAACGCCACGCCGGGATTGGTGCGGCCCAGCTCAGGGAGGTAGTGAATGGCGAATGCCAGGAAACTGCCCTTCGAGAGGGTTCGGGCGGTGCTGCCGACGAAGTAGCCGGCGATGGCCTCGGTGCCGGCGCAAACCTGCTCGGCGCTGGCCGCAAAGAGATGGAGGGCGATGAGGTTGGCCGACGCCTCGAGGTAGCGCTCGCCCACGGCCTCGATCTCAGCAATCACCTCGTCGCGTTCCATCCTACTACTCCCCTCGAGCCGCCCAGATTATATCGAAACTCCGCCCCGCTGACACATAGGCCCCGCCCACTTGCACAGGCCTCCGCGAAAGAGCAACCCGGACTGTAGGCGGGCCGTCTCGACCCGCGAAGAGCCACGTCGGCCGCAACCGGGAACCCTGCCCCACGAATTCTAGCGTAATCCTGGCCAGCGCTGGCCGCCTGGGGGGTTGCCCTCGTAACGCGGATTTAGCGGGCACGGCAGTGCCGTGCCCCTACCTTACGCGGCCGGGCGACCCACCGGGTCGCCCCTGCCGCACCCCACGCCGCGCTCATGCGACCGGTCTGGTGGCACATCTATGAGGAAACCCGGGATGGCAGCGCGCCGGGGCGTGTGGGC
>CAYYCI010000655.1:0-2455 GCA_964470215.1 uncultured Planctomycetota bacterium | reverse complement strand
TAATGAAGAGCTGACCTGGCTATTGCAAGCCGCGCGTCGCGAGCAATTTCAGGAGGTGCTACAGGCTGCCGATCTTCAGGTGAAGTCCACTCTCCGGGATCGCATCAAATCGGCCATCTCAGAACAACAAGACGACGCGATAAACGCCTTACTAACTGAACTTCTGCAACTCCTGGGTCTGGGGCCAGAGGAAGCCCCGGGTGGCGACACAGGAGAACAAGCCGAGTCGTGAATTCGGCTTGCCGTGCTGCGCCATTCGCGGTTCTTCCGCGTCTCTGCGGTGCATGGCTCTCCGCGCCCTCTCTGTGTCCTCTGTGCCTCTGTGGTGAAATCCGGCGCACGGGGGGCGAGACGCCCTGCCTACAGGGGTTGATGGCGCCGCGGGGCGAGACGCTCCTCCCACGGCGGAGCGGGGACGCTCTTGACACTCGCGACCTCTCGCGCGTATAAGCGGGCCGGACCGCAGGAAGGAGGCCAGGAGAATGTTGCGTCAAGCCCTTCTCGTCGTCGCTGCGGCCGCGGCCGCCGCGCCCGCCGCCGATGCCCGCCGACCGAAGAAACTGGTCCAGACCGGCTGGGACCGCCCCGACACCGAACGCCTCCTCGCCAATCTGGCGGAGATCGAGAAACGCCCGTTCGACGGGGTCGTGATCGGGGCGCTGGGACGCGCCGAGGATGGCCGCCGAGTCCATCTCCACTGGGCCTTCCTCGACCAGAAATGGCGCCGCGAGTGGTTCGACCACTGCCTCGCAAACCTCCAGGCGTGCCGCTTCAGGCGCCTGACCGACAATTTCCTACTGTTCGGCGCCAACCCGGGCAACGTGGACTGGTTCGACGACGGCGGCTGGGCCAACATCGTTGACCACTGGCGCATCGCCGCCTGGCTCGCCAGGCGCGGCGGTCTGAAGGGCATCCTCTTCGACCCCGAGCCATACAATCCGCCCTATGCCCAGTTCCGCTATTCCGCCCAGGCCCAGCGCGATAAACACTCCTTCGAGGACTACGCCGCGAAAGCCCGCGAGCGCGGACGGCAGGTCATGGCCGCAGTGGTCGAGGAATTCCCCGACATCACCATCTTCTGCTATTTCATGAACGTCGTTTGCTCGACGGCGACGGGGAGGGCCAATCCGAGTCGCCTCCTGGCCCGCCACGGCTACGGGCTCCTGCCCGCCTTCTTCGACGGCTGGCTCGATGCCGCGCCGCCCACGGTCACCCTCGTGGACGGATGCGAGATGGCCTATCGCTACAACAGCGTGACGGATTACCTCGAGGCGGCCGTGGCAATCAAGGGCGCGTGCCAGGAACTAGTCTCGCCGGAAAACCGCGCGAAGTATCGGGCACAGGTCCAGGTGGGCTTCGGCATCTACCTCGACGCCTACTGGAACCCGCCGACCTCGCCGTGGTTCATAGACGGCCTCGGCGGCCCGCGCATCGAACGCCTGCGCGCGAACCTCCAGACCGCCCTCCGTGTTGCTGACCAGTACGTGTGGGTCTATGGCGAGAAGTTCCGATGGTGGCCCACCCCCAACAAGCGCGTGAGCGAAAAGACCTGGCCGCAGGCCCTGCCCGGCTGCGAGCGCGTCCTGCGGTTCGCCCGCGACCCGGTCGCGTACGCCAGAAGCCAAATAGCCGAGCAACGCGCCGCCGGCACCCTGACCAACCTGGCGCGCAACGGCGGCTTCACCTCGCCCACCGCGGCCCCGAACAAGGCCCCCGCGGCCGACTGGCGCGAGGGAAAATGCCCACCCGGTTGGCATTCGTGGCAGGCCGAGGGCTCGAAGGGCAAGTTCACCTGGGACCGGCAGGTCGGCGCGAGGGCGCCCGGCTCGGCGCGCGCCAGCGCCGTCGCCAATGGCTGTTTCATCCAGACCTACGAGGCCCACCCGGGCGAACTCTACGCCGTCGGCGCCACCCGTCGCCTCGAGGGCAAGGGCGAGGCCTGGATTCGCGTCAGGTGGCAGACCGCCGAGGGGAAATGGACGGCCCAGGCGCGCGACGTGGTCATCCACTGCGAGGCGCCGCGAGATGCCTGGGGCGAAATCTTCGGAGTCGCAGAGGTCCCGGACGGCGCTGGGCGCTTGGTCCTGCTGCTCTGCGTGGCCGACCAGGCCACGCACAACGACATCGCCTGGTTCGACGACGTGAGCGTCCACAGGCTCGAGGTCACGCCCCGGGCGAAGGGCCAGTGAGCCACGGGCTTGTGGACGGAGTGGACTTTCACGGACGCTTCGTGGGCTGAGCCACCGCGCCTGCGAGCCCGCCGAGGGAACAATCACCGCAGAGGACGCGGAGACCGCGGAGAAGCCGCCGAGAACACCCAAGTCGGTGGCACAGGCTTTCCAGCCTGTGCAAGTTTTGAAGCCCCGGATAGACACCTCATAAGCGGCGACGGAGCCGTTTTCCGGATTGAGGAAAACGACCCTCGTCCCCGGTTGCCGGCCACAGATGAACACAG
>CAYYCI010000654.1:0-2455 GCA_964470215.1 uncultured Planctomycetota bacterium | reverse complement strand
CGCTGGCGCTACACTGAGTGGATCGATCGGAAGACCAAGAAGGCCGTCGCCCGCGAACTCTACGATCACCGCAGCGACCCCGACGAGACCACGAATCTGGCCGTCAAGAGGGAATTCGCCGAGACGGTCCGCCAGCTCTCCGCGAAACTCCACGCAGGTTGGCGGGTCGCTCTACCGAAAACCTGACAGCGAGGAGGCCGACAATGAGAAAATTCCGCTTTCTGCCAGCGCTGGCCGTCTTGTGTGTCGCCGCATATGCCGGGGGAGCGCGCGGGAGGTTCGCTGCGCTGAGGGCCAAGATGCAACCAACCAGGACAGTGGTCTTCAAACAGGTCAAGGGCGTGAGCCTGAGGCTCTTCATCTTCGAGCCCGATGACCACAAACCCACCGACAAGCGCCCCGCCATAGTCTTCTTCTTCGGCGGCGGTTGGGTCGGTGGGAACCCCGCGCAGTTCTTCCCGCAATGCAAGTATCTGGCCTCGCGCGGCATGGTCGCCATCAGCGCCGAGTACCGCGTGAAGAGCCGCCACGGCGTCACCCCCTTCGAGTGTGTTGCCGACGCCAAGTCGGCCGTCCGCTGGGTGCGGGCCAACGCTGCCAAGTTGGGCATTGACCCCGCACGCATCGCCGCAGGGGGTGGCTCAGCAGGGGGACACGTCGCCGCGTGCACCGGGGTCGTCCCCGACCAGGATGACCCGGCCGACGACAAGACCGTCAGTTCGCGCCCCAATGCCATGGTGCTCTTCAATCCCGCGCTCTTCCTCGACCTCGAGGCCTGGAAGCGCGCCGGGGTGCCGAACGACAAGATCGAGAACCTCCGGAAGCGATTCGGAGGACGGGACCCGCGCGAAATCTCGCCTTTCCACCACATCCGGCCGGGCCTCCCGCCCACCATAATCTTCCACGGCGAGAACGACACCACGGTGCCCATCGTCACCATTCGCCGATACGTCGAGGCCGCCAGGAAGGCTGGCAACCGCTGCGAACTGGTGGCCTTCCCAGGCCAGGGCCACGGGTTCTTCAACTTCGGCCGCGGCGACGCCTTCGCCAAGACCACGGAACAAGCCGACCGCTTCCTCGCATCCCTCGGCTGGCTGGCGGGCGAGCCGACCGTTGACAAGTTCCTCGAGTCGCTCAAACAAAACTGAAACGGGGATGGGAGTCATTTTCCCGACCGTCCATTGCGTCCATTCTGTCCAACCGAAGCATATGCTGTCGGTCGCTCAATAAACCCCGACGCGCGGCTGGCCGGGGTCGGTCGAGAGCATCAGGGCATCGAAGAGGCGCTTCATCAGGTTGGCTCGGCTGGGCGTGCAGATGGGGCTCTGCGCGTAGCAACGCGCGAACGCCACGCCCTCGGCCACCAGGCGGTCTATGTTCGGGCTGCGAATGTGCGAGTTGCCGAGGGAGCGGATGGTGTCCCACCGCTGCTGGTCCGTGCACACCCAAAGGATGTTCGGTCGTGCGTGCTGCATCGAGTTTTCTCCTAAGAGCCAACAGCCGCTGATGAAGAGGTCCTCCTCCCCGAGAGGGATTCGCACCCTGCCGTCGTCGTAGTGGCGGTTGCCGCAGGCGAAGGTGATGAACGGGCGTCGTCCCACCTTCGCGGCGGTCCGCATGTAGACCTCACGCCCAGTTCGAGGGGGACAGTCGTGGCCTTGCCGGGCGCCAGCGCCACACGGCGGTCGAGCAACTTTCCCGTCTCCTCGCCGCGGTGGTTCACCAGGCCGAGGGTCGCCGGGATTTCCGTCGGCTCATCTCCCTTCAGAGCGAGGACCAGTTCCCCGGCAGGCACCTGATCCCCGCCTCAGAAATAGCCGTGGGATCTCGCGGGCCGAAAACTCATCTCGACGGCACTTCCCGCCCCCGCCGCGGCCACAAGAAGAACGAACCAGAACGCTTCGATGCTCATTCTTTTCCCCCAACCTGAGTGCGTCTCGGGAGGGGAGACGGCCCGCCAACATCGGGGCGCCGGACCCCGATAGTGGCACATCTATGAGGAAACCCGGGATGGCAGCGCGCCGGGACGTGTGGGCTTTGGCACGCCTTTTGCACCGCAATCAATTGCCAGGCGAGAAGGAAAAGAATGCCTCGACTGGCTGCCGATTCCGACTCGTCGCTCCGAAGCGCCGCAGGCCGACCGCCTTCCGTCCTCTTGACAAAGCATTCTTTACCTTCTCGCCTGCATTGGGAACCCGACGGTGCACAAAAGCGTGCCAAAGCCCACATTCCCGGTCTGTTTCGAGTCCACGCGCGGTTTTCCTTCATAGTCTCGGGCTTTCCAACTTGTGCTCAACGCGGGGCGAGACGCCCCGCCTACAACCAACAGACACCGCAACGCCACATCAACTGCGGGCGCGCCGTCTCGGCCCGCGAAAACCCGCCCTACCAGAGGCGTTGTCAACTCCACACCCACCACGGGGCCGACGCCAGGCTTCCATAGACCACCAGATCG
>CAYYCI010000653.1:0-2458 GCA_964470215.1 uncultured Planctomycetota bacterium | reverse complement strand
TGGCCCGTCCGGCGAGGACAGGTTCCTCCCCTCTTACTACCTGACCTGGCCTCCACCATTTTCATAAGGGCCGAGCGCGGATTCTTCAACGCCTTCGCGGCCGAAGTCTGAAGGGTGCCGTTGAGAGCTGGGCGGAAAAACATTCAACGGCGGTCCCCCGGGCGGCGCCCTGCCATCCACCGCGAACGCCTGCGGTTCGGCTGGAGGCGATCGCGCCAGATGGGGAATAGACGTGTCTGTCGTGGTGAGAGGCTCCCGAGGGCTGCTTGACAGGGCGCAGGGGCACGCGCTATAAGTTTGCTCCAATTCACTGTCCCAGGAGGTGTTGGTGGCGAAATCGGTGGTGATTGTCGAGTCGCCGGCCAAGGCGCGCACGATCGGGAAATTCCTCGGGCCGGGCTACCGGGTCGAGTCGTGCATGGGACACGTGCGCGACCTGCCTAAGAAGACCTTCGGGGTCAACATCGAGGATGGCTTTCGTCCCACCTACCGCCTCTTGCCCGATCGGCGTCAGGTGGTGGCCCGGCTGAAGAAGGCGGCTGCCGGCGCCCCGGCCGTGTATCTGGCGACCGACCCTGACCGCGAGGGGGAGGCCATAGCCTGGCACCTTCTGAAGGCTCTGGGGGTTTCGGAGAGGCGCGCGAGGCGAGTTACCTTCAACGAGATTACGCGTCGGGCGGTCTCGCGGGGCTTCGGCGAGCCGCGCGGGCTGGACATGAACCTTGTCAACGCCCAGCAGGCGCGGCGCATCCTCGACCGCATCATGGGCTACCAGCTCTCGCCGTTGCTCAGCCGCAAGGTCGCCAGGGGGCTGAGCGCGGGGAGGGTCCAGTCCGTCGCCGTGCGCCTGATCGTCGAGCGCGAGAAGGAAATTCAAGCCTTCGAGCCGAAGGAGTACTGGGAGATCACGGCCACCCTCGCGCCCGAGGCGCGCGAGGCGACCTTCAAGTCTAAACTCAGTCGGTTGGAGGGCCAGAAGCCGGAAATCCCGGACGAGGCGACGGCCAAGGCGGTGGTCGAGAGGCTGGCCGGGGAGCGGTTCGTGGTGGCGGAGGTGGCGACCAGGCGGAGCCACTCGAGCCCCCTGCCGCCGTTCGCCACCAGCCAACTCCAGCAAGCGGCCTCGGTGAGGCTGGGCTTCCGTCCCAGAAAGACGATGCGGGTGGCTCAGCAACTCTACGAGGGGGTGGAGATCGGCGAGGAGGGGTCGGTGGGGCTGATCACCTACATGCGAACCGACTCGTTTCGCATTGCCGACGAGGCGCTGGCCGAGTGTCGGTCGTTCATCGAGAGGGAGTTGGGGGGGGACTACCTTTCGCCGGAGCCGAGGGTCTATCGTTCGCGGCGCGGGGCACAGGAGGCCCACGAGGCGATCCGCCCGACCTCGGTGGAACGGACGCCCGAGAGCCTCGAGGCCTACCTGACGCCCGACCAACTGAAGTTGTATCGGCTGATCTGGGAGCGGTTCGTGGCCTGCCAGATGGCCCCGGCGGCCTACGACGTGACGACGGTGGTCGTCAGGGCAGGGCCGGCGGAGTTCCGGGTGCGGGGTCGGGTGGTCGTCTTCGAGGGCTTCACGAGGGTTTACCAGCCGCCCCGCCGCGGAGGGAAAGACGAGCAGCCCCTGCCGGAACTGGCGGCGGGGATGGTGTTGGATTGTCGGGAGATCGTTCCCTCGCAACACTTCACCAAGCCGCCACCGCGCTACACCGAGGCCTCGCTGGTCAAGACCCTCGAGCGCGAGGGCATCGGGCGGCCGAGCACCTACGCGGAAATCATCACGAAAATCCAGGAGCGCGGCTATGTCGAGCTCCGCGACCGCCTCTTCTACGCCACCGAACTTGGCATCCTGACCAACGACGTGCTCCTGCCTTTCTTCGAGAACATCATCAACACGAATTTCACCTCGCAGATGGAGGAACATCTCGACGCCATCGAGGAGGGTCGTGTGGACTGGCGGTCGGTGCTTCGAGAGTTCTACGAGCCGTTCCGGGCGGACCTCGAGCGCGCCTACCGGGAGATGCCGAGCGTCAAGAAGCGGATGGCCAAGCCGACGGGGGAGAAGTGTCCCCAGTGTGGTGCCGAGATGGTCGTCCGAATGAGCAAGCGAGGGCGCTTCATCGGCTGCTCGGCCTATCCAAAGTGCCGCTACACCAAGCCCCTCGACGAGGGCGGACGGCCGCCGGACGAGCCTCTGGAGGAGAAGTGTCCGGAGTGCGGCGCGGGACTGGTGGTGAAGTCGGGACGTCGAGGGCGCTTCATCGGCTGCTCGGCCTATCCGAAGTGTCGCTACACCCGCCCGCTCGAGCAACCTGCCGGGCAACCGCGCCCCGAGCCTGTCGAGACCGGGGAGAAGTGTCCGAAGTGCGGCGCGCCGCTGGTCGAGCGCGAGGGCCGGCGGGGGAAGTTCGTGGGGTGTTCGGCCTACCCGAAGTGCGACTACACGCGCGACGCCGAG
>CAYYCI010000652.1:0-2463 GCA_964470215.1 uncultured Planctomycetota bacterium | reverse complement strand
GCTTCCAGACCGCCGAGTTCATGCTCCAACACGGCTTCCTCGACCGCATCATCCACCGCAAGCAGATGCGCAAGGAACTCACCCTCCTGCTCGACTACTGCAAGCCGGTTTTCAACTCCCCTTGAGCGCCATCCTGCTCCGAACGTCAAAGACCGGGTTCCACCGACCGAAGCCCCACTCTTTGGGGCTGATGGTCGGCTGATATTTTCCTCGCTTGCTTTTTCCCGCCCGGTTTACTATCCTGTGGCCCTTGTCCGGCTGATAGGTTTTCCCGGAAAGGAGCGAGCCCCGCTGCCCACCGGCCTCGCCTAGACGGCGCCGGCACTGGCTGGGTCTTTCCTTTTCCCGCGGGGGTGATTCGTTGGCTAACGCTCTCGACGTCCAGAAAGTCCTGGTCATCGGCTCCGGCCCCAAGGTCATCGGCCAGGGGGCCGAGTGCGACTACGCCGCTTCCCAGGCCGTGGAAACGCTCTGCCGCCTCGGGGTTGGAGTGGTCGTGGTCCAGTCGGACCCCGCCACACTGGCCAGCGACCCTCGCGCGGGCGCCGTGGTTTACCTCGAGCCCATAACCCCCGAGGCCGTCGAGAAGGTCATCGCTCGCGAGCGCCCCGACGCGCTCTTGACAACGGTCGGCGGCCTCGCCGCTCAGAGGGTGGCGGTGGCGCTCGCGCGCGGTGGCGCTTGTCGCCGATATTCCGTCGCCACCCTGGGCGCCACCGCCGAGGCCATCGAGGCGGCCGAGGACCCCGAGCGGTTCAGGACGCTCGTCTCGAGCGCGGGCGCGACCCCGCCCGAGGGCCAGGTGGTTAGCGAGGTCAAGGCGGGGGTCCGCGCTGCGGAGAAACTCGGCTTCCCGGTCGTCGTGCGCGCCGGCTTCTCGTTGGGAGGGGCAGGGAACGCGCTTGTCTATAACCGCGAGGAGGTTGCGGGGCGCATCGAGGCGGCGCTCGAGGCCGGGCCGTGCCAAAAGGCAGCAGTCGAGGAATCACTGGCCGGCTGGCGCGAGGCCGACGTGGAGTTCCTGCGCGATTCCCAGGGCGGGGTCGTGGCCGTGGCCGCAGTGACCTACGCCGACCCGGCGGGCGTCCACGCCGGGGACTCGGTGGCGCTCCTCTCGGCAGGGTCGCTCGGCGAGGTCGCTCAGGCCGAGGTGGTGGCCGTGGCGACGAGAGTCGCCGAACGGCTAGAGGTGGCCGGCGCACTGAGCATCCGCCTCGCCATCGGGCCGGAAGGTCAGGTCAAGGTGCTGGGAGCCACGCCCAGGTGCTCGCGGACCACGGCCCTGTTGGCTCGCGTGGCGGGGCTGCCGCTGGCGGAATTCTCGGCCAAACTCGCGCTCGGCCAGCGCCTCGAGGAATTACTCGGAGAACCCCCTCCACCAGGCCAACCGCTCTTTGCGCCCGACGAGGGCTACTGCGCCTGTCGCCTTCCCAGGTTCTCGTTCAAGCGCTTCTTCCGCGCGGAGCCGGCGCTCGGAGTGGTGATGAAATCGCTGGGCGACGCCACCGCCCTCGCTGGCAACTTCGCCGAGGCCATTCAGAAGGCCGCGCGGGGCCTGGATGTCGGACGCGACGGGCTGGGCTTCGACGGCAAGGATTTCCTCTTCGGCGAGCCCGGCGACGACACCGAAATGACCCATTGCCTCACCGTGCCTCTTGACCGCCGCATCTTCTACCTTCAACAGGCCATCTGGAGGGGCTGGACCGCCGAGAAGGTCGCCGCGCTGACAGGCGTCAGTGGCGAACTGCTCGGCGCGGTGGAGAAGATCGTGGCTACGGCGCGACGCCTCAAGGAGTCGGCCAGCGCCGGGGCAATCCGCGAGGACCTCCTCCGCCAGGCGAAGGCCGATGGCTTCTCCGACGCCCAGGTGGCCTGGCTGACAGCCTCGAGCGTTGAGGCCGTCGAGGGGGTGCGCCGTCGCCACGGCATCGCGCCGGGCTTCCGCCCCGTCCCGGGAACCTCCGGCAGGCTGGTTTTCGCCACCTATGCGGGCGAGGGCGCCATCCAGCCCCTCGACGGCGCGAAGGTGCTCATCCCCGGTGGCGGGCCATCGCGGATAGGACAGGGGGCGGAACTCGACTACTGCTGCGCCCACGCGGCCATGGCCGCGCGCCAGATGGGCTACAAGGTCATCCTGGTCAATCCGAGTTCCGAGGCCGTCGCCACCGATGGCAGCATCGCCGACAGGGTTTACCTGGAGGCTCCGACCCTCGAGAACATCCTGGCCATCTGCGAGTTTGAGCGCCCCGAAGGGGTTCTGGCCCAGGTGGGTGGGCAAGCGGCCGCGGAACTGGCTGGGCGCCTGGCTGAGAAGGGAGTGAGGATTCTCGGAACGGCGCCGGAGGTCGTGCGGAAGGCCCTCGATCGGGATGGCCTGAAGGAGATCGCGGCCCGCCTCGCCCTGCGGATTCCCCCGTCGGCGGTGGCCTTGAGCCTCGAGGAGGCCCGCAGACGCGCCGCCGA
>CAYYCI010000651.1:0-2478 GCA_964470215.1 uncultured Planctomycetota bacterium | reverse complement strand
CGAGGTGATCGCCGAGGTGCCCGAGGGGAAGATGTGTGTGGGAATGGGCCAGCACGGCGAGGCCGGCGGCGGCATGCAAGAACTCAAGACCGCCGACGAGACCGCCGACATCATGCTCCCACTCCTCCTCGAGGACCGCGGCGTCAAGGCCGGCGACCGACTCCTCGTCATGCTCAACGGCGTCGGCTCCACCACCCTCATGGAACTCTACGTAATCCTCCGCCGGGTGAAGCAAATCCTCGACGAGCGCGGGATTGAGATGGCGCGCACCCTCGTCGGAGAATTCCTCACCGTCCAGGAGATGGGCGGATTCCAGATGTTCATCGCCAAGATGGACGACGAACTCCTCGAGCTCTGGGACGCCCCCTGCGACACACCGGCCATGACGGTCAAGTGACCGGTGTCTTGCGCGGCAGGTAGGAGAGACGAGAGGCAGGAATGAGCGAGACCGTCGGCTACGGCGATCTGGTCAGGATGTTCCGCTCCGCGGCGGCCAGAGTCCGAGAGAGCCAGAACCTCCTCTCGAGGCTCGACTCGGTGGGCGGCGACGGCGACCACGGCACAACCATGGCCCGCGCCATGACAAAGGCCGAGGAGGCCATCGAAGCCGAAGCAACCGGCCAGATCAAGGCTCTCCTGGCCGACATCGGCTGGGCCATCATGGGCGTGGATGGCGGCGCGACCGGCCCGCTCTTCGGCACGTTCTTCATGAGCATGAGCGACGCCATCGGTGAGGCCGATTCGCTCGATGCCGGCGCCCTGGCCGACGCCTTCGCGGCCGGACTGGCCGCCCTGGAGAAACAAACCAGCGCCCGCCCAGGCGACAAGACCCTGATGGACGCATTGGTCCCCGCGGTGACGGCCCTGCGCGAGAGTGCCGCCGCGGGCGCCAGCGTGGCCGATGCCCTGCGGGCGGCAGCGGAGGCCGCCGAGCGCGGGGCCGAAGCCACAAAAGACCTCCAGGCACGCTTCGGGCGAGCCAAGAACATCAAGGAGGCGAGCATCGGCTCCCCCGACCCGGGAGCCACGTCTGTGGCCCTCATCTTCCGCGGCTTCGCCGAGGCACTCGGCTGAGTAGCAGTCACGCGTGGGTCCACCTTTACGGTCGCCAGGAGAAAGGAGAGAGAGCAATGCCTGAAGCAGAAGCGCAACCGACCAAGAAGAAGAACTTCTTCGTCGAGATTCCCCAGGAGACGCCCGGGTTCTACATCAAGGGCGCCGCACACCTGGGCTGGGGCATGAAGAACCGCCTCAGCCGAATCTTCAGTCCCGAGAGCGGAAACACCGTCATGCTGGCCTTCGACCACGGCTACATCATGGGGCCGACCTCGGGGATCGAACGCCTCGACCTGGCCATCCCGCCGCTCCTGCCCCACGTGGACTGCCTGATGTGCACGCGCGGCGCCATCCAGACGTGCATCCCCCCCACCACCAACAAGCCCGTGGTCCTGCGGTGCAGCACCGGGGCCACGATCCTCAAGGAACTCAGCCACGAGGTCATCGGCGTGACGGTCGAGGATGCGGTGCGGCTCAACGCCGCGGCGGTCACGACCCAGGTCTATATCGGCGGCCCGGGGGAGAAGGAGACCCTCGACAACCTGGCCTACCTGGTCAACGAGGGCAACCGCTATGGGATCGCGACCCTGGGCGTCACCGCGGTCGGCCGCGAACTCACCCGCGACAGCCGCTACCTGGGACTAGCCTGCCGCGTCATCGCCGAACTCGGCGCACACTTCGTCAAAACCTACTACTGCGAGCCAGGCTTCGAGGAGGTGGTCGCCGGCACCCCCATTCCCGTCGTCATCGCCGGCGGAAAGAAGATCCCCGAACGCGATGCCCTCGCCATGGCCTACAAGGCCGTTGACCAGGGCGCCCGCGGGGTGGACATGGGCCGCAACATCTTCCTGGCCGACGACCCGGTGGCGATGGTCCAGGCGGTGGCGGCCGTCGTCCACAAGCACGAGAAGCCCGACCGCGCGTTCGAGATGTATAACGACCTGAAGTCCTCGCGCGCGGCCGCCGCGCCCGCATAGGCCAAAGCGCCAGGGACGCTCTCTATCCTTTGGGGGCCTGCCGCCGAAGCGGAGGCGGCAGGCCCCTCCCATCTGTTGCCTTGACGCTGCGGTGGCATCTGTGGGTAAGCCCACAACCAGGGCGTATCTGGGCGCGAGGCGCTTTGACCTCCCGCGGGTTTCCTTCCTGGTCTCAGGCTTTCTAGCGTGTGTGGCGCTAACCCCCCTGAGGCCCGCAACCACAGGCTGGAAAGGCTGTGCCACCAATGGCTGAACGCGGCCCTCTGGTTCGAACGGTGGCACAGGCTTTCCAGCCTGTGGCGGACGCGGGGCGAGACGCCCCGCCTACAAGGAAGGGGGACGCGGGGCGAGACGCCCCGCCTACAAGGAAGGGGGACGCGGGGCAGACGCCCCCGCACACACGGGTTCGTCTTCGCGGTAGAGAGCCGCGCATTGTAGGCGGGCC
>CAYYCI010000650.1:0-2480 GCA_964470215.1 uncultured Planctomycetota bacterium | reverse complement strand
GGGACGCGGGGCGAGACGCCCCGCCTACAGAAGGAGACGCGCGGGGCGAGACGCCCCGCCCACAACGGGCGCGGTAGTGCCGTGTCCCTACCCGGTGGCGCAGGTGTCGGGAGGCCAGCCAAGACGAGCCCTTCCCTGGGCCGCTTCGCGTGGGCTTTGGGATTCTGAGGAGCGCTGATGGAGGTCACGACCCCGCCCCTCCGCGTTCGCTACGCCGAGACCGACGCCCAGGGCGTGGCCTACTACGCCTCGTACTTCGGCTGGTGGGAGGTCGGCGAGGTCCATTTCTTCGAGAGCCTGGGCCTCCACATCGCGGAGATGGACCGCAGCGGCCGCCTCCTGACCGTGGCCGAGTCCTACGCCAGGTTCATCCGCCCCGCCCGCTACGACGACCTCCTCGTGGTCCGCATTCGCCTGAGCCAGGCCGCCGCGAAACGCTTCCTCTTCGAGACCGCGCTCGTCCGTTGCGACGACGACCAGGTGCTGGCCACGGGGCGGTTGGCCGACGTGGTGGCGAGTCCCTCCGGGGAGGTCCTGCCTCTGCCCGAGCAACTCGTGGCCGCTGCCGAGCGGCGGGTCGAACGCATCGTGGCCTGCGAACGGGCCGAGGAACTGCTCGGCAACGACCCCCCAGGCGCGCCGCGCGACACCCAGGAACTGCGCGTTCGCTACGCCGAGACCGACGCCCAGGGCGTGGCCTACTACGCCAGCCACTACGTGTGGTTCGAGGCGGGACGCAACGGTCTTACCCGCGCCGTCGGCATGCCCTACAGCGAGATGGAACGCCAGGGTCATTGCCTCCCCGTGGCCGAGGCATATTGTCGCTACCTGGCCCCGCTGCGTCCCACCGAGCGATTCGTCGTGACGACCACCTCGCGAGCCATCACTCGCGCCCGGCTGGCCTTCATCAACCGCCTGAGCCGCCCGGACGGCACACCGGTGGCCGAGGGGTTCACCATCCACGCCTACACCGACGGCTCCGGCCGCCCGCGTCCGCTCCCAGAGGAGATACTCGAACGCTTCTCGCCAACTACGACATAGCGCCGAGGCTCGCGCTCGTCGTTGCCCTTTTCGGCATCGCGGAGGCCGCCACGCCCGCAAAACAGCGGTTGAGCATTGACGCCGACTTCCCGGGAGGGAACATCGTCGTCGAGCGGGTCGAGGGCCAGGTCGTCTACCTCCACCAGAACCTCCGCGACACCCGCGGCAACTGGTTCTGGTGGCACTTCCGCGTCCGAGGAGCGGCAGGCCGGACCCTGACCTTCCGCTTCACGCGGGGCAAGGTCATCGGCGTCAGGGGGCCGGCCGTCAGCCTCGACGAGGGCCGCAGTTGGGCGTGGCTGGGCAAATGCCCCGACGCGGGGAGTTTCACCTATCGCTTTCCCGCCGATGCCCACTCGGTTCGTTTCGCATTCGCAATGCCCTATCTCCAGGCCAATCTCGAGGAGTTCCTGAAGCGATTCGCGGGCAATCGCGCCTTCCGCCTCGAGAGACTGTGTGGCACCCGCAAGGGCCGGACCGCCGAGCGCATCCGTCTCGGGCGGCTCGATGGCCGCGCCCGCCACCGCGTGGCCATCACCTGCCGCCACCACGCCTGCGAATCCCTCGCCAGTTACGCCCTCGAGGGGATCATCGAGGTGGCCCTTGCCGACGAGCCGACCGGCCGCTGGCTGAGGGAGAATGTCGAGTTTCTCATCGTGCCATTCGTGGACAAGGACGGGGTCGAGGACGGCGACCAGGGCAAGAACCGCAAGCCCCACGACCACAACCGCGACTACGGCGAGGAGCCGATCTATCCGACCGTCCGGGCCATCAAGGAACTCCTGCCCCGGTGGGGGGCGGGGCGTCTTCGCGTGGCCCTCGACCTCCACTGCCCATACATTCGCGGGGCACACAACGAGGTCATCTACCTGGTCGGCAGCGCCGAGCCGCGAATCTGGGCCGAGCAACAGCGCTTCGGCCAAATCCTCGAACGCGTCCAGACTGGCCCCCTGAGATACCGCGCAGCCGACAACCTCCCGTTCGGCAAGGCGTGGAACACCGAGCGGAACTTCGCCGGCGGCGTCAGTTTCAGTCGTTGGGCCTCGCGGCTGCCGGGGATTGTCCTCGCCACCACCATCGAAATCCCCTACGCGAACGCATCCGGCCGCGAGGTCAACCCGGCCACCGCGCGGGCCTTCGGCCGCGACCTGGCCACCGCCCTCCGCCACTACCTCGCCCGCCTCCCCTGACCAACCGAAGGCCACAGGACAAGCTCCACCAAACGGGCGACCCGCCGGGTCGCCCCCCAGGGTAGTCGTGCACCGGCCGGGTGATAGGAGCACGGCACCGCCGCGCCCGCAAAGCCTCGCCCGCAACAGGTGGTCGGCGGCACACGCTTGCCAGCCAAACATTCTTCCCGGTGGCACCTCTATGAGGAAACCCGCAATGACAGCGCGCCGGGGCGTGTGGGCTTTGGCACGCTTTTTGCACCGCAATCA
>CAYYCI010000649.1:0-2484 GCA_964470215.1 uncultured Planctomycetota bacterium | reverse complement strand
TGAGCTCGAGGTCCACGTCCCGCAGCACGGGCTCGGCGAACGACTTCCAGATGCCGCGGAGTGTCAGCAGGTTGGTCTGGGCACCCATGATGCCCGGCTAAGAGCAGCCTTGTTCGCCGGTAGCCTTCGCTCCGGCGGCCTTGGCCTTGAGGGTTTCGGCGGTGATGAGGTCGGTGCGGGTTTCCTTGTCGGGGGCCTTGGCGCCGACACGGCCGTGGAGGATGTCGAGGGCGTAGCGGATGCCCTCGACGGCGATCTGGTCGGCGTGTTGGTCAACGGTGCAGAGGACGTTGCCGGCGAGGATCTGTTTCTGGATGGCGGAGATGTTGTCGTAGCCGACGACGTGGACCTTGCCTAGTTTCCCAGCGGCCTTGAGCGCGGCGAGGGTGCCGAGGGCCATGGAGTCGTTGGCGCAGAGGATGGCCTTGAGGTCGGGGTGCTGGGTGAGCATTCCTGCGACGACTTTCTCGGCCTTGTCCATTTCCCAGTATGCGGACTGCGCTGCGACGACTTTCGCTCCTGCGGAGTTCATTGCGGCCTCGAAGCCGAGTTTTCGCATCACGCCGTTGATGGCGTTGGGGATTCCCTCGACGATTGCGACCTTGTCGCCGGGCTGGAGGAATTTCGCGAGGTATTCGCCGGCCATGCGCGCGCCCTTGCGATTGTCCGGGCCGACGAATGGGATGCTGACGCCGCGACTGCGTAGCGCGTCCTCGTCGAACTTGTTGTCTATGTTCACGACGACTATCCCGGCGTCGAGGGCCTTCTTACAGACCCGGATGAGGGCGCGGGAGTCGGCCGGGGCGATGACGATGGCGTCCACCTTCTGGGCGATCATCTGGTCCACGATCGCGACCTGGCGCTCGACGTCGCGCTCGTCCTTGATGCCGTTGGCCAGGAGTTCATAGACGTCGGCGTTTTTCTCCTGGTGGGCGCGAGCGCCGTCTTCCATCGTCTTGAAGAACTCGTTTGCCAGGGACTTCATGACAAGCGCGATGCGGTATTTCCTGCGCTGTTGTTCGGCTTCGCGCTGCTGTTCACAGCCGGTCAACAGCACTACCGCGAGCGCGACCGCGCCCAGTGCGACCCTCGTGGCCAGGACTCTGGTCATTTGGCCATTCCCTTTCACCAATCAGCGGCTCTCGATGGCGATCTCGGCCCAGTAGCCCGCCTCCCACGACCAGCCGGTGGGCTGGTTGACGAGTTCGATGTTGACGGTCTTCCCTGCCAGGGGGCTGAGGTCCACCTCGACGGGCAGCCACCCATCCGCCCCGCAGGTCTTCTTGCTCACCTCGGTTGTGCGGACGGCCTTGCCCTCAATCTTCACGATGAGGCGCCAGTCGCCGCGCGGGTGGTGGGAGACGAGCAGTCGCAGGGCGGTGGTCTTTCCGCGCGGCACCTGGACTTTGCGGCTCAAGGTGCAGCCGGTGCCGCGGTTGAGTGGATGGGTGACGAGGACTTTTTTCTTGCCCCTGAAGGTGGGACGCAGGCCGGGGGCCATCTCGTGGCCGCAGTTCTTCGCCGTCCAGCCCGGGGCGAACTTCTTCATAGCAGCCGAGAGGTCGAGCGGCCGACCCGGTTTGCCGGCGGTGATCCTGGCCATTTCCTCGTCGGTGAACCGGCTGTTAGCGATTGGGCCGGGCTGCCAGCACTGTTCGAGCTTGCTCGGTTTGGGCCGGAGAACCGGGATGACGAAGACCTCCTGGCCGTCGGCGTCCTTTTCGACCCTGCCGCCGGACTTCACCACCGCCTGCCGAGCGAGTTTCTCGCAGACCTCGATGAGTTTCGGGAACGAGTAGGGGGTGTGGCTGAAAGTGGCGTTCGGGTTGAGGGCCGCGGTGAAGCGCTCGGGCAGGTTCTCGAAGCCGATGGTCGTGAAGAGGATGCCGCCGGCGTTCGAGGGGTTGCAATCGCTGTCCTGGCCGCATCGGATCGAGATCACGATGGTCTTGTCGGGGTCGCGGCCGCCGTAGAGGAGGCCCATGACGATGTACGCGCCGTTGAGTTTGGCGTCAATGTTGAAACTGCTCTTCGGACCGCTACACGAGAAGCGGCGGTAGGCGGGATTGAGATGATATTTCTGGTTGACCAGTCTCCAGGTCTTCTGCCAATCGTCGGGGTTCTGGCGGAACCAGGCGAGGACGTCGCGGATGCACTCGGCATACTGGCTGCCGGCCGGTATGCACTTCAGCCCGGCCTCGACGATCTTCACCGGGTCGGTCTCGAAGAAGGCCGCGGCGTACATCCCGCCGACGAACTGGCCGCCGTACATGCCGTCGCCGTAGTTCATCAGGCGGCCAAACTTCTCCCCGAGTTGGATCGGGATGTTGGGCATGCCCGGGGCGAGCAGGCCCGAGTAGTCGGCCTCGATCTGGTAGTCAATATCATCGGCGTGGTGATTGAAACGGGGGTGGCCCGAGTCGGGCGGCGCGATCCCTCGGCGAAGGTTGTCGCGCCCGGCCCGGTTAGCGTGCCAGAGCGGGT
>CAYYCI010000648.1:0-2486 GCA_964470215.1 uncultured Planctomycetota bacterium | reverse complement strand
AGGCGTTCTTTTCCTTCTCGCCTGGCAGTTGTTTGCGGTGCAAAAAGCGTGCCAAGGCCCACAGCCCCGGCTCGCTGCCATCCCGGGTTTCCTCGTAGATGTGCCACCGACACCGTGTCCACAATGTCCACCCCGTCCACCAGGTCCGTGGGACGGATCGGACTGAGAGAGCCCACATGCCCTACGAGCCGTTCGCTCCTTGAAACCTTTCGCCGGGGCGACTAGACTTTTTCCCGCCCCTGACCATTTCGGGAGACCGCCATGCCAGGCGCCCTCGCAACGATTCTCATTCTCCTGCCGGCTGCCTCGGCCGCCGCCGAGCGCAGGCCCTCCGATGCCGACCTCCTGGCCAGAGCCCTCCAGACCCCGGTCGCCATCATCCAGGGCAAGGTGCCCGACTACACGGTCGCGCTCACCGCCGAGTACCGCGACGGCCAGGCATCTCAGAAGGCGGTCCTGAGAGTGGCTCACGCGGCCGACGGGCAACTGGCCCTCTCCCTCGAGGCTCCCGCGCTCGGTTTCGTCCTCGAACGAAGGAAGGAGGCCACACGCCTCGTCGTGCCGGGCCGGAAGGTCGTCATCGAGGGGCGCGGCCCATTTGTTCCGGCTTCCGACCTCGACCCCGGGTTGCTCTTCTCGCGCATTGCGCATGCCTCGCCAATCACCCAGACAGCCGCCGGGGTGCTCCAGACCGCCCAGCCAGGCGCCGTGGCCCTGATGATGCAGATGCTCCTGGAGGTCAAACGCCAGCCGCATGCCGACGGTCGCCTCGTGTTCGTGGCGGGGCGAAAAGTCGGCAATGGCACACTCTCCATCGCTCTCTCTCCCGACGCATCCTCCATCGAGGCCATCCACTGGCGAGCCGGCACCAGGCAGGCGACCGTGAGGGTCGCTGTCGAGAAGGGCGCTCGCTGGCCCGGGGCGAACGCCCCGCCCGACGCTCGGGTCCTCGAGGTCCCGCGGGCCGAACTCGAGCGGACGATAGGCCGCGCCCTGCCCGCAGCCGCCCAAATCCTCGCCTACAACCGCCACCCGTTCAAACTCCCCCACACGGACCGCCACGAGGGAAAGGGGCGCCTGGTGGTCCGAAACGGCTCCAGGGTCGCAATGCTCCAGGGCGAGCCATATGAAGTCGGCTACCAACACGGCAAACTCCTCCGCCGCGAGGTGCGACGCACCACCGATGCCGCGCTCTACGTCGTGGGCCTCTACTACTCGCTCTCGGAAAGGCGCTGGTTCCTCGAGGTCATCCGCTCGGCCTGGCGCCGCCTCGCGCCCCACATCCCCGCCGAATTCCTCGAGGAAATGAAGGGCCTGGCACACGGCTCCGGCATACCCCTCGAGGAGGTCGAACTGACCAACGTCTTCCCCGCGCTCTTCCATTGCTCCGGCTTCGCGGTCTTCGGCCGGGCAACCGCCGACGGCACCCTCTATCACGGCCGCGTCCTGGACTACATGACCGAGGTTGGTCTTCAGCGCGCGGCGGTGGTCTTCGTGGTCAAGAAAAAGGGCGCCATCCCATTCGTCAACATCGCCTACGCCGGCTTCATTGGCTCGGTCTCCGGCATGAACGCCGAGCAGGTAGCGTTCGGGGAGATGGGCGGGGGCGGAGTGGGCCAGTGGGACGGCACACCCATGCCCATACTGATGCGCATGGGCCTCGAGCGCGCTCGCACCCTTGCACAAGCGCTCGACATCTTCCAAAAGGCAAAAAGAACCTGTGAATACTACTACGTCGTCTCCGACGGCAAGGGGCCTGCGGCCGCCGGCATCCGGGCCACACCTGAGAAGCTGGAGAGCGTTCGGCCGGGAGAGCCTCACCCAAGACTCCCCACCCAGATCGAGGATGCCGTCGTCCTGTCGGCCGGTTCTCGCTACGCCGCGCTCGTCGAGCGGATTCGCAAGGCATATGGCAAGATTGACGAGAAGACCGCAATGGAACTGATGAAGCGCCCCGTGGCGATGAAGTCCAATCTCCACAATGTCCTGTTCGTCCCCCAGAAACTCACTTTCTACGTCGCGGACGCCCGCGGGCCGGTCCCCGCTTGCGACCGGCCGTATCGCCGCTACGACCTCCGCGCCATCCTCGCCGAGATGGCCATCTCGAACCGCGATAGGCCGTGACCCGGCTTTCGTTCCCCCGCGGCTTCTTCCTGGCGGGGGCTTCATCGTGGGGCGTGCCCGCTCCGCGTGGCAGGGGCAGGGCACTGCCGCGCCCGCTGTAGGCGGGGCGTCTCACCCCGCGGCGGGCACAGGCTGGAAAGCCTGTGCCACCGAAAGAGAAGGCCCCGAGCAGGGCTGGAAAGCCTGAGACTGTGAAGGAAACCCGTGGGTGGGCCTTAAAGGAGCCGGGGCTGTGGGCTTTGGCACGCTTTTGTGCACCGTGGGTTCCTAATGCAGGCGAGAAGGAAAAGAATGCTTTGCCGAAAGGACGCAAGGCGCTCGGTGCGCGGCGCTTCGGAACGGCGCGTCGGGATTGGCCGCCA
>CAYYCI010000647.1:0-2496 GCA_964470215.1 uncultured Planctomycetota bacterium | reverse complement strand
AGTACGACGAGGTGATGAACGAGCAGCGCAAGATCATCTACAGCCAGCGCCAGGAGGTTCTCGAGGGCGGCGGGCGCCTCGACCCGGCCGAGGTGGCCACACGGGCGGTCAACAACTACCTGGTGCCCGACCTGCGGCCGCCCTCGCGCGAACTGCCCCGCCGGGTCTTCGCGCGCCTGGAGTCCATCATCGCTCCGCAGGGCGTCGAGATTGCCTGGGAGGAGTGGCTCGCGGCGGACCGCGAACGCCTCGTCGGCATTCTCGCCGAGCGGGCGCGGGAGGCCTTCCCCGATGGGCTCGCCCCGGAGCAGGCCAGGCGATGGGCAGAGTGCCTCCTGGCCGACTGCCGCCGCGACGGCGAGCCTTACCCCGAACGCTGGCACCTCGAACGCCTGGCGAAGTGGGCCTCGAGCGTCGGCGAGAAATGCTCGCGAGACGAACTGGCCGCCGTGGTCCGCCGGGAGTTGGTGGCCTTCCTGGCCGAAGCCGCTCGCGACCACTACCGCGAGACCCCGCTCGAGGGCGTCCTCACGCGCTGGTTCCAACTGGGCTTCGAGCAGGACGCGGCGCTCCTCTCGCGGTCGCTGAGTTGGGAACTCGGCTCGTTCCGGGAGTGGCTCCGAAGGGTGGGCGTCGAGGTGGAGGTGGTCGAGTGGACCCCAACGAGCTCGACCTGCGAGGCCCTCCTGCCGCGCTGGCTGGCGGCGGCCACTGAGCGGTTCAAGGGGCGAAGCCCCGGGGAGGTGGCGGCGGAACTGGCGGCCGCTTGCGCCGAGTGGTTCCTGGCCTCCGAGGTCTTCTTGCGAAGGCCGGGCGCCGTGCGGCTCGCCACGTGGGCCGACCAGCGCCTCGACGTGTGGCTCGAGCCGGAAGCGATCGAGCGAGCCTACGAGGAGCGAGTGGCTCCCGCGCTGATCGAGTTGCTGGCCGGCAAACTCAGCAACCTGCCGTCCGAGGACACCCCCCACGCCTGGGCCAGGAGCCTGGTCGGGTGGCACCTGAACTATCAACTCCGTTCCCCGGAACACAACATCGTCGGGCTGGCGAGCCACCTCTCGGCGCGCTTGCGCTTCGGGCTGAAGTCCTTCGACCTGGCCAAGAAGACCCCCCAGGAGATCATCGAGTTCGTGGCGGCGAAGGCCGCCGAGCGTCGCGGGCAAGCCAAGCCGGGTGAACGCCTCGAGGGCCTCGAGGACATCGCCCTGACGATGCTCGAGAACTCGACCTCGCGCCTGGTCGAACAGGCTCTCGGCGAGCGGGCCGGCGCCTCGGCCGAGGAACAGAGCTACGTCCCCCTGAGCGAGTGGGCCTCCGAACTGGGCCTCTCGATCACCCGCGACCAGTGGCGCTCGCTCGACCTCTACGGCCTGCGCCTCCATTTCCTGCGCCAGGCCGCCGAGGTCTATCCAGCCGAGACGACCGAGGAACTCCTTGCCGACTTCGTTCCGCGGTTCATCCGCGCCACGGTTTCGCGCTACCTGGGCTCCGAAACCTTCGGGGAGCAGCCCAGTTATTCGGGGCTCGCCTCGTGGGCTGCCGAGCGTTTCCCGTTCCTCCCGCGCGAGGCGCAGCTCGAGGGCCACCTCAAGCGCTTCGCGGCCGACAAACTCAAGGAGACGGCCGAGCGCCTCGCCGCCACCAAACTCCAGGACTACCAGCAGGCGGGGACCGAACTCGCCGACGCGGTCGAAGAACTGGTCGGGGCCACCCTCGACCTCCATCGCTCGATGGGGGAGGGCGACGAGGTGGACCTCAGCGGCCTGGCCGCTTTCGCTCGCGAGGCTTTCGACGTCGCCGTCCAGGTCCACAAACTCGAGGAGGAGGCCGAGGGCGACGAGCGCCAGGCCATCCGGGTCCTGGCCGACAGGGCGAAGGGCCGGTACGCGCGGCGTGGGGTCGAGAAACTGGTCTCCGACGCGGTCGAGAACGCCTTCCGGCTGGCCATGCCCGCCGAGCGTTTCCCCACCGAATGGCGCTGCGAGGACCTCCAGAACTGGCTGCGCGCCGTGGACCTAAGCGCCGTGGTCTCCGCGGAGGATCTCCGCGACGAGGTCATGGGCGACCTGGTGGCCTACCTCGAGCGAGCCGTCGTCGAGGGCCTGGCGCGCAGGCCGCTCGAACAGGTGCGGGCCACGGTGGTCACCGCGGCCCTCCAGGTCTTTCTCGAGACGGAACTCGCCCGCGAGGGCCGCAACTACATCTCTCTGGCGAACGCCCTGGCGCGGAAGTTCGACCTGGACCTCGACCCCTACGAGTTGAGCAAACTCGACGGCTCCGACCTCCAGGCCTTCCTGCGCGCCGACGTCTTCAAGGCCTACGAGGGGCGCAAGGCCCAACTCGGCGCCAAGAAGATGCTCTGGACCATTCGCCAACTGGTCCTCCAGACCATAGACCTCAAGTGGAAGGACCACCTCTACAACATGGACCACCTTCGCGGGGTGATCGGCTTCCGGGGCTACGGCCAGAAGGACCCGAAGGTCGAATACAAGCGCGAAG
>CAYYCI010000646.1:0-2497 GCA_964470215.1 uncultured Planctomycetota bacterium | reverse complement strand
TCCTGGCGCTGGCTGTAGATGATCTTGCGCTGCTCGTTCATCACCTCGTCGTACTCGAGGAGGTTCTTTCTGACCTCGAAGTTGTATTCCTCGACCTTGCGCTGGGCACGCTCGATGGCGCGGCTGACCATGCCTGACTCGATCGGTTCGCCGTCGCCGAGGCCGGCGCGCTGCATGAAGCGGCGGACCCAGTCGGCCATGAAGATTTTCATAAGGTCGTCCTCGAGGCTGACGAAGAACCTCGAGGAGCCTGGGTCGCCCTGTCGGCCGGCCCGGCCTCGCAGCTGGTTGTCAATGCGGCGGGCCTCGTGGCGCTCGGTGCCAATGATGTGGAGGCCCCCCAGGTCGGCCACATTGTCCACCGGCCGCCCGTCTTCCTTCAGGAGCCTCAGGGGGGCCATCCCCCGCGAGCGCCAGTGGGCCTCGAGGCGACGGCGGACCTCGGCTTCCGAAAGGTCGGTCTCCTCCGGCTTGCGCAGGCCCCAGGCATCGAGCCAGTAGCGTTCGAGGCGACGTTGAAGTTCCTGGGCCACCTCGGCGTCGGTGCCTTCCTTGCCCTCCGAGCGGAGTTGGCGGCGGACCGCTTCGGGACTCAGGTCGCGCGGGGCCAGGTCCTGTTCCTGCCACCACTTGAAGACCTGGCTCCAGGAGCAGGGGCCGAGGACGATGTCGGTGCCGCGTCCGGCCATGTTTGTCGCCACGGTCACGGCGCCGAACTGGCCGGCGAGGGCGACGATGCCCGCCTCGCGCTCGTGGTGCTTGGCGTTGAGGACCTCGTGTTTGATCCCGCTGCGTTCGAGCATGCGGCTGAGTTTCTCGGAGTTTTCGATCGAGATCGTCCCGACGAGGACCGGCCGGCCGGCTCGATGGGTGTTGACTATCTCCTCGACGATCGCGCCCCATTTCTCCGTGGCCGTGCCATAGACCAGGTCGGGGTATTCGGTCCGTCGCAACGGGCGGTTGGTGGGGATGGGGACGACGTCGAGGTTATAGATTTTCATGAACTCGGCGGCCTCGGTCAGCGCCGTGCCGGTCATGCCCGCGATCTTGTTGTAGAGACGGAAGAAGTTCTGGAAGGTGATGGTGGCGAGGGTTTGGTTTTCTTCCTTTATTCGGGCGCCGTGCGAGGCTTCCTTGGCCTCGATGGCCTGGTGGAGACCGTCGGACCAGCGACGGCCCGGCATCAGGCGCCCGGTGAACTCGTCCACGATGACGACCTCGCCGTCGCGGATGACGTAGTCGACGTCGAGTTTGTAGAGTTCCTTGGCCTTCAGGGCGTTTTCGATGTAGGGCGCCCAGTCCATGTTCCGGCCGTGGTAGAGATTGTCCACGCCGAGGAACTGCTGCGCCTTCTTTATCCCACGCTCGGTCAGCGCGGTCGAGTGGTCCTTGAGGTTGTAGGTGTAGTCGTAGTTGGCGAGGACGCGCTCGCGCTGAACCTCGTCGCGGGGCAGCTGCTGGGCGTTGATACCCCGAAGGGTGTTCACCAGGCGGTTGGCCACGTAGTAGCGGTCCGAGGACTCCTCGGCCGGGCCGCTGATGATCAGCGGCGTCCGCGCCTCGTCTATCAGAATGCTGTCCACCTCGTCTATGATCGCGTAGTCGAGCGAGCCCTGGACCTGCTCCTCGAGGCTGTCCTTCATGTTGTCGCGCAGGTAGTCGAAGCCGAACTCGTTGTTGGTGCCGTAGGTGATGTTGCAGGCGTACTGGGGCTTTCGCTCGCGGGAGTCCATCTCGCTCTGGATCGCGCCGACCGTCAGCCCCAGGGCCTCGAACATCGGGGCGTTCCAGTTGCGGTCGCGGCGGGCAAGGTAGTCGTTGACCGTAACGACGTGGACGTGGGTGCCCGCCAGGGCGTTGAGGTAGGCCGGGAGAGTGGCCACCAGGGTCTTGCCCTCGCCGGTGACCATCTCGGCGATCTTGCCCTGGTGGAGGACTATCCCGCCTATCAGTTGCACGTCGAACGGCCGCATCCGACACGGCGGCCGGTACTCCGGGAAGAGCTCGCGGATTTCCTCGTAGAACGAGGCAGGGAGCATCAGGTCGGAGATTTTGGCGCCCTCGGCCAGCCGCTTGCGGCATTCCTCGAAGAGTTCGCGGTGCTTGCGGTGTTTGAGGCGCGAGGGGTCCAGGTATGGCTCGCTGTCGCGGTAGTCCTCGGGCTTGAGGTCGAGGGCGAATGCCCTGTCGCGGGGCTTGAAGACGCTGCACATGCCGATCCTGCGGTCGGCGCCCTCGCGCGCCACCGCGAAGGCCTCGGGCAGGATGTCGTCGAGGGTCTCGCCCGCCGCCAGGCGCTGGCGGAACTCGTCCGTCTTCGCCCGCAACTCTTCGTCGTCCAGTTTGACGATCTCGGGCTCGAGGGAGTTTATCCGGTCCACGATGGGCTGGAGTTGGCGCAGGGTCCGCTCGATGCGGCTGCCGCGCAGGATGAACCTCAGGACGCGGTTCACCCCGCGCGCGATGGCCACCGGGGCCGCGTCGAGCACCTCGCGCG
>CAYYCI010000645.1:0-2498 GCA_964470215.1 uncultured Planctomycetota bacterium | reverse complement strand
AAACTGGTCAAGATCGTCGAAGAAGCCGAGGCCAAGTAGCCACCCGCCCCCCCCGACCAACCTCCCTGACGCTGCGGTGGAACCAACCCGCCAGCGCGCGCGTCCAAACAGGCGGGAGAAATACGACCGAACGCCCTTCAGGAGGACCGAGCGATGAGGACGCTGAGCGTGGCTGCGGTAGTCCTTGTGATTCTTGGAGTTGCGTGTGGCGAGGCGCTGGCCTGCCGCATCATCCCCACCCCGCCAGTGCCCATCATCCGGCCCCCCAGGCCCCCGCGGCCGCCGCGCCAGCCCATCGAGACCCGCTCCCACACCGCCGACATCACCATCGAGGGGCCGGTCGCCAAGGTCGCCGTCAACGCCGTTTTCTACAACCCGAACCCCTTCGTGATGGAGGGGACCTATTTCTTCCCCCTGGCGGCCGACGCCGCCGTGGACAACTTCGAGATGGAGATAAACGGCAAACTCGTCAAGGGCGAACTCCTCGAGGCCCAGAAGGCCAAGAGAATCTACGAGGACATCGTCCGCAAGATGCGCGACCCGGGCCTCCTCGAGTGGGTCGGCACCAAGATGCTCCGATGCCGCGTCTTCCCCATCAACCCGCGCTCCGAGGTCAAGGTCCGGCTCAACTACGCCCTCACCCTGCGGCGCAGCGGCGACCTCTACGAGTTCGCCTACCCATTCCGCTCCGCGAGGCCTGAGGCCGGCAAGATCGGCTCCTGCGCAGTCCGTGTCCGAATCAAGCAGAAACAGGGCATCAAGACCCTCTACTGCCCGACCCACAAAGTGGACATCCAGCGCAAGGGCGAGAGCGACGCCACGCTGGGCTTCGAGGCCTCCGGCATCGTCCCCGAGCGCGACTTCAAACTCGCCTTCAGCGTCTCGGACAAGGACGTCGGCGTCGCAGTCCTGACCCACAAGCCAGCCGCCGAGGACGGCTACTTCCTCCTCACCCTCGCCCCGAAGGTCGAGGTCCCCAAGAGCGAGGTCCAGCCGAAATCAATCGTCTTCGTCCTCGACACCTCCGGCTCGATGTCGGGCGAGAAAATCCGCCAGGCAAAAGGCGCTCTCCGCTACTGCGTCAACAGCCTCCAGCCCGAAGACCAGTTCGCCATCGTCACCTTCTCGACCGAGCCGCGAGCCTTCCGCCAGGACCTCCTGCCCGCCACCAAGGAGAACATCAAGGCCGCACTCGAGTTCATCGAGGGCATCCAGGCCCGCGGCGGCACCGCGATCAACGACGCCCTCGCCATGGCACTCAAGACCATCGAGGGAGCCAAGGGCCTGCCCATGGTCGTCTTCCTGACCGATGGCCTCCCGACCATCGGGGAGACAAACACCGAGGCCATCCTCAAGAACGCCGCTTCGGCCAACAAGCAGAAGGCCCGCATCTTCGCATTCGGCGTCGGCTACGACGTCAACACCAAACTCCTCGACCGCCTGGCCGAGGACAACCACGGCGCCCCCGACTACGTCTCCCCCAAGGAGGACATCGAGGTCAAGGTCTCGGCATTCTTCCAGAAGGTCTCAAGCCCCGTCCTCTCGGACCTCAAGGTCGAAATCACCGGCCTGGAGACCTACGACGTCTATCCCAGGAGGTTGCCCGACCTTTTCCGCGGCAGCCAGATCATGGTCCTGGGGCGCTACAAGGGCTCCGGCCAGAAGGCCATCAAACTCTCCGGCACCGTCCGGGGCAAGCCGCGCGAGTTCGTCTTCGAGGCCACATTCGGCACCGAGGCCGAAAACCCCTATCTCCCCAGGCTCTGGGCCACCAGGAAGGTCGCATACCTCCTCGACGAAATCCGCCTCCACGGCAAGAACAAGGAACTCGAGGACGAGGTGGTCCGCCTCGGCAAGCGCTTCGGCATCATCACCCCCTACACCTCGTTCCTCGTGGTCGAGGATGGCGACCGACCGCGCCTCGCCCGGCGCCTCCGCGAGGCCCGCGACCGGTTCGCCAGGGCCGAGAGCGGCCGCGGCGCCTTCGACGCCGCCAAAGCACTCGGCGGCCTGAAGGCCGGCGCACCAGCCCAGGCGGCACCAGGCAAGCCAAACGCCGTGACCCTCGCCCCAGCCGCCCCCGAAGCCAAGAAAGAACTCGAGGAGGCGGTGGCCGAAAAGATCGTCCAGATCGCCGACAAGACCTTCTACCGCCGACCCGACGGCTTCCTCTACGACAGCCTCTACGACGAGGCAAAACACAAGGACAAGATCATCGAGATCAAGGCGTTCAGCGACGAATATTTCGCCCTCGTCCGCAAACACCCCGGGCTCGGCCGCTACCTGGCCGAAGGCAAGCCAATGGTCATCGTCCTCGAGGGCAACGTCTACAAGATCACAACCGGCTGAACCCGGTCCACCACACGTCGCCGGCCGCCGTCCATCCGGTCCACAGTGTCCACCATGCTCACCCGCGGCCGTCTCGTGTCCGCAGGAGGGCGGGCCGGCGCATTGTGGGGCAGGCCCACGTGCCTGCCCATTGTGCTCCCCGCGATGAA
>CAYYCI010000644.1:0-2502 GCA_964470215.1 uncultured Planctomycetota bacterium | reverse complement strand
GCGCGCTGTCGAATCGAAACTTCTGCCCACAACCGGGGCACCGGACCTTCTCGCCGGTGGTCGGCACCGCGACCTGTTGGCCGCAGCGGGGGCAGGTGACTGTCCGCTCGGACACCGGGGGTCTGTCTCCACAGCAGGGTCGAGGGCCTCGGAACAAGGTCATTCTACGGCTGGGCGCGCGCTGCGTCAAGGAGATTATCGGCGGCTCAGCGCTTGGCGGCGATGCGCGCGAAGATGGGACGAACGTCCGCGCCGACGGCCTGAGAGGTCGTCTGGATGATTACCTCGAGGTTCACAGGGTTGGTCTTCTTCCCCACGCCTCGTTCGTAGATGAGTTTGAGCCAGCGGGGATACCATCCCTCGCCGTATTTCATGTCGATCTGCCGCCACACCCACCAGACGGCATCCCAGGCTTTTCCCCCGCCGTCCTTGTCGAGGTCCACGCCCACGTGTGGCGGAGGGGCTTTGGGGTCGGTCCACCATCGCGGCAAGCCGCCGAGGCCCAGGCGCTGGCCCACCTTGCGCTGGAAGTAGCCGGCGTGGGCCTCGGAGAAGAAGGGCGGCCAGTTGGCCCGACAACTCCCGTCGGAGGCCGCCGGCCCGGTCATGGTGTGGGCGAGCTCGTGGGCCGCGACGGAGAGGAGCGCGCCCAGGCTACGCTCGTCGCAGGTTATCCCGGCGGTCTTCGGGCTCAGGACGTTCACCGCCCAGCCCGAGCCGGGTGAGCCGGCCGCCAGGATGATGTAGAACGCCTCGCCCGGCCAAGGGGGCGAGGGGAGCATCTCGTCGAGGAGTTTTCGCACCTCTGGCAGCCGCTTCCTGGCGCCCTCGACCACGCCGGGGCGCTGGTTGGCGGCGTAGAGGACCTTGACCCCGCCGAGGTCGAACTCCTTCTCGGGCCAGAAGGCGCCCCCGCCGTAGCCATGCTCCCAGGGCACGGCTCGCGGCCCTCGGTCGGGCGAGCGGCCCGCCGCCGCCAACTGGAACAGGTCGTCGAAGGTTTCGAGCGAGGGCGAGCGGCCGGCGAAAAGCGCGTTGCCATCCGCAACGACGACCAGGGTGCCCTTGCCGAACTTCCGCTGGCAGGCCACCGCCTTGTCGTCCTTGCCCTTGCCGAGAATCTCCCAGCCATCGCCCTCGAGGCGATTGAACGCGCGGTAGGTCCGGGGCTTTTCGCTCGAGGGCCACCGGACCTTCGCTCCGACCAGCGGCGAGGTGGTCCTCGCGCCGAGCGCCGCGCCCCAACGCCGCATCAGGTCGCCGAGGGGGAAGTCCTTCTTGCGGTCGCTGTAGGCCACGAGGATGACGCCCCCGCCATCGCGCATGAACTTCTCGAGGGCCTCGACCTCCTCTGAAAGGAATGGCTGGCGGGCGCCTCCCTGATACGTGATGACCACGTGGTAGTCGCAGGGGACAGGCGCCCAGAGGAATGGCCGATGGCCCGCGCGGTGGGTGGTCTGGAGGCGCTGGCGCGCCACCGCGCCCTCGCGCAGGACCGTCGAGAGGGTGGCCTGGTTGCTGGTCACGCGGTAGCCGAGATTCACTCGCAGGCGGTTGCGCAGGCCGAAGAGCCAGGCGAAGGAGATGTCGTGGCTGTTGTCGAGCAGGACGTTTATCCCCTTGTCCTTCGCATTGGGGGCCAGTGGCTGCGGCTCGACGCGCCACGGCTTGACCGGGTTATCGGGGCAGTCGCCCGGGGACGCCTCCGAGAGGGACGGGATGAAGAGCACGACCAGCGAGACGACAAAGACGGAAAACCACATGGCGCGGGTTCCTTTCCACCCTGGCGTTTCGTTCCAGGCGTGATTATAGCCTCCGAGACTCTTGATTCAAACGCGCCGAGCAGGCCGGCGTCCGCCGCGTTCTCCCGGTTGTGTGGGTGGCGTCCCTGCCCCGCGCGGTAGGACCCGCGGGGCCGGCCCTCCCCGCGTGGCTTGACAGGTGGTGGGGGTGGTGATAGTTTCGCCCTGCCATGTTCAGAGCGGTTGTCCTGGCGCTCATCGTAGCGGCTCCCTCGCCGCCTGCCCAGCCCCCGAGGGGGCCAGGGGGCTCCGACTACCGCCACGCCGAGGTGGTCGAGGGCGTCTTCGGCCAGGGCGCCCGGCAGTACTGGCTCTTCGAGCCAGCCGACCCGAGGCCCGCCTCGGCTCCGGTCGTGGTCTTCAACCACGGCTGGATGGGGCTCCATCCCGTGATCTATCTCGGTTGGATTCGCCACATCGTGCGGCGAGGGAACATAGTGGTGTTTCCGAAGTACCAGAACGGCCCGCTGACTCCGCCGCGGGAGTTCGCCCCGAACGCAATCGCCGCGGTCAAGGATGCGCTCGAGCGTCTTCGTGGGGGCGACCACGTCAGACCCGATGCCTCGCGCTTCGCGCTCGTGGGCCACTCGGCCGGTGGGGCCATCGCGGCCGACATGGCCGCCCTGGCCGCCGAGGCGGAGAAGGCCCAGCGCAGGCAGCAACGCCCTGGACTTCTACGCCTACTGGAAGCTCTTCGACG
>CAYYCI010000643.1:0-2511 GCA_964470215.1 uncultured Planctomycetota bacterium | reverse complement strand
TGTGATTTCAGCGGCGCGGCTTGAGATGGAGGGTGGCCTTGACCAGGTTGAACTGATCGCCACGGTCGGATATCTGCCAGAGGGTCTTTCCGTCCTTGCTCATCCACTTTTGCGGAAAGGTGTGTATCCAGGCGGGTCGCCCTCGGCTGGCGCCCTTGGGGTCCGGGGCGTAGGTCCATTCGGGGAAGTCTTTTCCGTATGCCACCGTGGTCCACGGCCCCCAGGGGGTCGGGGCGTCGAAGAGACCCCATTCGCCCGTGTCGCCATTGTGGCGGACGCTCAAAAGGTAGCGCCCCAGGACTGGATGAAAGACGCACGTGACGCCCCACTCGGTGCCGTTCGGGTCGCTGAAGACCGGCTTCTGCCCCCTGATGTCCTTTACCCACTTCGGCTTGCCGGAGGGACCGAGCCCCGCGAAGAACTCGTAGGCTTTGCGCTCGGCGATCTTTTCCTTCGGAACGCGGAAGAGCGCGAGGCCGTCGCGCCAGGGCTTCTCGCTGTAGCCATAGACGAAGTTATCGCGCGCCCCCTTGTAGTCGGGGCCGTATTGGATGATGCCCGGATCGGCGAAGGCCGCACCAGGCTCGTTGAAAAGCGGGCCGAGGTCGCGCCAGGTCATGCCGAGGTCGGGCGAGCGCCAGAGGTGATTGTTGGTCCACACCCCTTGCTCGACGACGTAGAGATAGATCGCGCCGCCGAGTGCGATGACGCCACTGCTCGTCTTTCCGCGGGTGGCGGGCTGCTTCGAGAGCGGGTTCACCCCTCCCCAGACGTTGCGGGCCCGCCATCGAGGGGGGATGCCTTCGAGCCTGGCCACCCCGAGGCTCACGCGGCCGCGGGAGTTCGTCCCGCCAAACCCACCGCCGTCGCCCCAGGCCACGTAGAGGTTCCCATCACGTGCCCACGTCGTGCCGAACTGATCGCTGCCCGGCGCGCCTTTCACCAGAGTCGAGCGGTCGAAGGAGATGCCTGCCATGACGGGGCTGCGCGGGTAAGGCGGGCGGGCGCTGGCGCCTCGCGCGGACGCCGCGAGGCCCAAACACATCAGCACTCTCACCACCAGGGCCGGCTTCCAGGGATATTCTCCAGCCGCGAGCACTTTCTTTCTCCACATCTATGAGGAAACCCGACATGGCAGCGCGCCGGGGCGCGTGGGAACATTCTATCGCGCACCGGCACAAAGCGCTAGCGCGCGAGCCCATGAGCGGGGCCTTTCACTGGGCTCGGTGGAGGCAGCCACAGGGCTGCTGGCGCACGGGCCTCGGCTCCGACAAACCGCCCGCCCACACACCTCAGCACACCCCCCCACCAACAGCCAATTGACACCTGGCGGCTGCCTGGGTATCTTGATCACCGAAGAGGGAAGCACAAGCCAAGCCGACCCAAGAGCCATGCCAGCGAACCTGACGCCCGAGTACCTCGCAGCCGAAAAGGCCTACCGCGAGGCCAAGACCGACGAGGAACGCCTGGCCTGCCTGGAGCGCATGCTGGCCGTGATCCCCAAACACAAGGGCACGGACCACATGCAGGCCGACCTCAAGCGCCGCATCGCCAAACTCCGCCGCAAGCCATCCACCAGACCAGGCGCCCGCCACCGCGACCCGTTCGCCATCGAGCGTAACGGCGCCGGCCAGGTCGTCCTCCTCGGCCCCCCGAACTGTGGCAAATCCTCCCTCGTCGGAGCACTCACCAAGGCCAGGGTCAACATCACCAACTACCCCTACGGAACCCACGCCCCAGCGCCAGGAATGGCCTACCACGAGGACGTCCAGATCCAACTCGTGGACATGCCGCCCGTGACCCTCGAGGCTGTGCCGTCGGGCGCGATGGGCGCGTATCGCAACGCCGACGTGATCCTGATCGTCGTGGACCTCTCGGCGCCCGACGCCCTCGAACAACTCGACGGCTCGCTCGAGCTCCTCGACCGGCGGGGCATCGCGCCCGTGGGCCGCCACACCGAGCGCAACGAGCGCGACCGCGAAGGCCGCCAACTCAAGTCGGCCATCATCGTCGGCACGAAGTCCGACGCCCAGGGCGCGCCCGAGACCTTCCAGACCCTCGAGGAGCTCTACCGCGACCGCCTGCCCATGCTCGCCGTCTCGGCCCACAGCCGCGAGGGCCTGGGCGAACTGACCGCCGCTATCTTCCGCATCCTCGACGTCATCCGGGTCTACTCGAAGGAGCCCGGCCAGCCGCCCGACCTCCAGGTGCCATTCGTCCTGCCGCGCGGCAGCACCGTCGTCGACATGGCGCGCGCCGTCCACCGCGACTTCCCCGAACGCCTCAAGTATGCCTGCGTGTGGGGCTCCGCGAAGTTCGACGGCCAACAGGTCCCCCGCGACCACGTCCTCCAGGACCGCGACATCGTCGAACTCCACCTGACAGGTTGAACTCCACCATCCAATGAGTGTGGCCCCTGATTATGGGGATAGCGGCTCGAAGGGGCAGTAGGCGCAGGCCCCCGTGCCCGACCCATCCGCGGATGTGGACACCACTTGTTCGTAGTTCCGC
>CAYYCI010000642.1:0-2512 GCA_964470215.1 uncultured Planctomycetota bacterium | reverse complement strand
CACCCACGACCTCGGGGTGGTCGAGTATGTATCGGACGAGGTGGCGGTGATGTATCTGGGGCGGATAGTGGAGCGCGCCCCGACGGAGGCCCTTTTCGACGAGCCGCTGCATCCCTACACCCGCGCCCTCCTCTCGGCCATACCGCAACTGGGAGAGCGCGGTCGGGGCGAGCGGATTCGGCTCGCCGGCGGCGTGCCGTCGCCCAGCGCGCCCCCGCCGGGCTGCCACTTCCACCCCAGGTGTCCGAGCGCCATGGAGGTCTGTCGCGAGGCTTACCCTCAGGAGACTCACCCCGGCCCTGGCCGCATGGTCCGCTGTCACCTCTACCGGTGAACGGCGGCCTCTGCCCCGCGTCGGGCTCACCGCAGAGACGCGGGGGGGGGTGGTTTTAGGTTTCAGGTCATGGGTTGCGGGGGTTGGACGTGTGCTCTGGCAGCGGCACGGCATCGCCGTCCCCTGCGCGGTGCTTGTTCATCCGCGGTTCCGATCACAGGCTGGAAAGCCCGTGCCACCGACACATTGTCCACCATGTCCACCCCGTCCACCATGTCCGTGCCGCAGATCGGACTGAGAAAGATCGGTGCTTTGGGCTTTGGCACGCTCTCGTGCAAGGCGAGGGGCCTTCCGCGGAGCGTTTCGCATTCATTGACAGGTCTGGGGGCCGGGCTATAATTGGCAACCGCCAGGAATGACCGACGGAGGCAAACCTTGGAAGAAGACCGCCTGGAGAGAATCCTCACCGCCTGGAAGAAGCGCTTCGGCAGCACCGACGGGCTGATGTGGTCGCGAGCGCCCGGGCGCGTCAACATCATCGGGGAACACACCGACTACAACAACGGCTACGTGCTCCCGATCGCCATTGACCGCGACATCGCGGTGGCCTTCCGGCCCAACCACTCGCGCATGGTGAACCTCCACTCGGTGAACTTCAACGACGAGGCGAGTTTCTCGCTCGTTGACCCGAAGCCCGACCCCGAACACCCCTGGATGGTCTATCCAATGGGCATTGCGCGGGTGTTGGCCGAGAAGGGGGTCGAGGTCCCAGGTCTCGACGTTGTCTTCGACGGCACGGTGCCGATCGGTGGCGGGCTCTCGTCGTCGGCCGCGCTGACCGTGGCATTCGGCCTCGCCTACCTCCACGCTGCGGGCGCCGAGATGGACCGCAAGGACCTCGCGCTGGCCTGCCAACAGACCGAACACCGCTTCTGTGGCGTGCGGTGTGGGATAATGGACCAGTTCGTGGCGCTCCACGCGCGCCGCGGCCACGCGCTCTACCTCGACTGCCGCGACCTGCGCCACGAGAACCTCCCCTGCCAGTTCGACGAGGCGGTCTTCATCGTTTGCGACACCCGCGTGAAACACGAACTCGCCTCGTCGGAATACAACAAGCGTCGGGCGCAATGCGAGGAGGCCGCCAGAATCCTCGCCGAGTTCATCCCGGGGGTCGAGAGCCTCCGCGACGTCAACGTCCACCAGTTCAAGGCCTTCCAGAGCCGCATTCCCTCGCCGATGCGCGAGCGCGCCAGACACGTCATCACCGAGAACCAGCGCGTCCTTGCTGCCCGACAGGCCCTCCTGCGCGACAACCCGGTCGAACTGGGCATCCTGATGGATGTCTCCCACGACAGCCTCGACGAGGACTACGAGGTGACCTGCGAGGAATTGAACCTGCTGGTCGGCCTGGCTCGCGATTGCAAGGGAACCTTTGGCTCCCGGATGACCGGCGGAGGCTTCGGGGGCTGCACCATCAGCCTGGTGAGAAGGGACAGAGTCGAGGAGTTCTGTAAGACCGTCCGCGAGGGCTACCGCGAGCGCACGGGGATCGATCCCCACATCTACGTGGTCGAGCCGGAGCAAGGCGCCGAAATCCTCGAGCCCACGGCCGCTCCCCAGACGTCCACCGAGCAGGAGAGCGCCCAGTGATCCAAGAGGCGATAGCCCGCCTGGTCGAGGGGCGCAACCTGAGCCGCCAGGACGCCGCGGCCGCCATGGAAGAGATAATGTCGGGCCAGGCCACCGACGCCCAGGTCGCCGCCTTCATCGTGGCCCTCCGAATGAAGGGCGAGACCGTCGAGGAGATCGCCGGCTGCGCCGAGGTCATGCGACGCAAGGCCACCCGCGTGGCTGCACCATCCCCCGATGCGCTCGACACCTGCGGCACCGGCGGCGACGCCAGCCACACGTTCAACATCTCGACCGCCGCCGCGCTCGTGGCCGCGGGGGCCGGCTGCTGCGTCGCAAAACACGGCAACCGCTCCGTCTCGAGCGCCAGCGGCAGCGCCGACGTCCTCGCCGAGTTGGGCGTCAACATCAACGTCGGGGTCGAGGTAGTCGAGCGGTGCCTGCGCGAGGCGGGCATCGGCTTCCTCTTCGCGCCCGGCCTCCACGGCGCGATGAAGCACGCGATCGGCCCCCGACGCGAAATGGGAGTGCGCACCATCTTCAACATCCTCGGCCCCCTGACAAACCCTGCCGGCGCCACCAGGCAACTCCTGGGCGTTTACGACCACG
>CAYYCI010000641.1:0-2513 GCA_964470215.1 uncultured Planctomycetota bacterium | reverse complement strand
AATCCTCTCGTTCAACCACGCGGTCGTGCAGCCGGCCGGCTCCGCCACCAGCCGCGTTGGAGGCCGCGCAGGCGCCCGCGTCGACGTCGACGACTTCGTGATCACAAAGGTCGTGGACAAGGCCACGCCGCTCCTCCACCTCTATTGCTGCCAGGGCAAACACATCCCCACCGTCAAGGTCGAACTGTGCGAAGCCACCGGCGACAAGCACATGTACATGCGCTACACCATGACCGATGTCATCGTCAGCGCGGTGCGCCCCAGCGGGGTGGCCAACGAGGAGGTCTATGCCCGGCCCATCGAAGAGGTCGCGTTCAATTTCGGCACGATCCAGTGGGAGTACGTGCCCGTGGACCACACAGGGAAAGCGGGCGCGGCCGTCGTGGCCGGCTGGAGCCTCGAGCAGAACCAGCCACTGTGAGCCCCGAGGGGGCCGACGAGCGACAACTCGCGCCAGTTCCCGTCCAGGCCCGGCCCGCGCCGGGCCTGGACACCCCTGCCCGTGACCCTTCGGGCAAGAGGGCCTGAAAGGTTCCCACAATGCCATCTGAGCTCACCGGCAGCGCCCTTGATGCCTTTCTGGACATTCAGGGGATCAAGGGCGAAAGCAGCGACGCCAGCCACCGCGACCAGATCGGGCTCCTCTCGTTCTCCTGGAGCGTCGCTCAGCGCCGTTCCGAGACCGAGGGGAGCGGTCGCGCCCCCGACTTCGCCGAACTGGTTGTTGAAAAGGTCGTGGACGTTTCCTCACCCGACCTCTATCGCTACTGCGCCCTCGGGAAACGCATCCCCAAAGCGACCCTCGACCTGTGCGCGACCGCGGGGGAGAAACGCTCGATCCTTTCGATCGAACTCGAGGGCGTCATGGTCAGCAGGGTCGAACTGTCTGGCAAGGTTGACCTGTCCGGTCCCCCGCGCCCCATCGAGACCGTCCACCTGCGCTACGACACCATCGCCTGGACATACCACCGCCTCGACCACACCGGCCGCGAGAAAGGCACGGTCAGCCGCGGCTGGGACCTCAAGCGCAACGCCCCGAAGTGAGCCGCCCGCGGCGCCCCGATGGCTCCTCGTCTCGCGAGACCGCCCGGCGGCCCATTGATAAGGAAGAGAACGAGAATGGAACCGGAGGAGTTGGTCCACCAGGGGCGTCTCGACGAGGCGCTCGCCGCGCTCACCGACCGCGTCCGCAAAGACCCGGCCGACCCGAAACTGAGGGTCTTCCTCTTCCAACTCCTGGTCGTCATGGGCGACTGGCAGAGGGCCATGACCCAACTGAACGTGGCGGCCGACCTGGACCCGAAGGCCATCCTGATGGCCGAGGTCTGCCGCCCGGCTCTCAACAGCGAGGCTCTCCGCGCCGAAATCTTCGCCGGCAACCGCTCCCCACACCTCTTCGGCGAGCCCGACGAATGGGTCGGCTGGATGGTCCAGGCCAACGCCCTCGCCGCTCAACGCCATTTCGGCGCCGCTCAAGAACTCCGCCAACAAGCCCTCGAGGCCGCACCGGCCATTCCCGGAACCATCAACGGCCAGCCGTTCGAGTGGGTGATGGACAGCGACGGCCGCCTCGGCCCGATCCTCGAGGCCATCATCGAGGGACGCTACTTCTGGGTCCCCTTCACCTGCATCCGGCGCCTGGTGGTCGAGGAGGCGCAGGACCTGCGCGACCTGGTCTGGGTCCCTGCCCACTTCACCTGGACAAACGGCGGCGCCGCCTACGGCCTGATCCCCACGCGCTACCCGGGCTCGGAGAGTTCCCCGGACCCCGCCGTCCGCCTCGCCCGGAAGACCGAATGGCTCGAGAAGGAGGGAGGCCTCTACGTGGGCTTCGGGCAGCGCATGCTCACGACCGACGCCACCGAGGTGGCGATCCTGGAGACCCGCGAGCTGGTCCTCGGCGACCGGGAGGAGGCCAGTGCCTGAGGCGGTGCCCTATGAGCGGTTGCTCCCCTGCCTGCTAGACCGCCTGACCGACGAGGAGCCGCAGGCCCGGCGCGAGGGGCGCGACCGCCGCCTCATCGGCCTCCGCCGCTACGTCGAGGCCGTGCGCCGCGACCTGGCCTGGCTCCTCAACTCGAAGGCGCGCCCCAGGGGCGACCGCATTTACGACTTCCCCGAGGTCGCCCGTTCGGTCCTCAACTATGGAATCCCCGACCTGTGTGGAACCACCGGCTCGGCCCTCGAGCCTGCGGAGTTCGAGCGCGAATTGCGCCAGGCCCTCCGGACCTTCGAGCCCAGACTCTCGCCCGGAACCCTCATCGTCCAGGCAAACGTTGACCCGCAACAGATGAACGCCAACGCCCTGACATTCGAGATCGTCGGAGAGGTCTGGGCCATGCCCGCCCCCGAGGCCTTCTTCGCCAGGACCGAGGTGGACCTCGAGACCGGGGACTGGCACCTGTAGGGCAATCGTCATGGACGACCGCCTCTATCGCCACTACAACAACGAACTCTTCCACCTGCGCCACATGGCGGCCGAGTTCGCGCGCGAGTTTCCCAAGATCGCCGGC
>CAYYCI010000640.1:0-2515 GCA_964470215.1 uncultured Planctomycetota bacterium | reverse complement strand
ACCGGGGGCAACCAATCGCGCGCCGCCCAACTCCTCGGCCTCTCGCGGCGAACCCTCCAGTATCGAATCGAGAAGTACGGCATCAAGATAGAGAAGGACGCACCCCAGTGACGACGAAGACTCGAAGCGAGGACACCCGCCCCGAGGACTTCATGCGCCACCTCGAGCGCGAAGCCCCCTTGCCCGCCTACGCCATCGTGGGCGAGGAGGAGTTCGCGCGCGGCCAGTGTCTCAGGGCCTTGCGGCGGGCTCTCCTGCGCGAGGCCGACCCCGAGATGGCTCTCAGCCAATATGAGGGCAGCGAGGTGGCCGATCCGACCGATCTGGTCGGCGAACTCCGCACCCCCGCCTTCCTCGCGCCCAGGCGGCTGGTGATCGTCGAGAACGCCGAGCCGTTTCTGGCAAAGGCGAGGGACCTCGTGGCGAGCTACCTCGCCAAGCCTGCCTCGACCTCCACGCTCGTGCTCACCTGCGCGAAACTGCCCCGCAGCGACAAGGTCGGCGCGGCCGTCCGAAAGGTCGGGATGGTGGTCGCCTGCGCGCCCCCGCGCGAGCGCGAACTTCCCGGCTGGATTTCCGCCCGCGCCAGGGCACACGGCAAGCGCATCGAACTCGAGGCCGCGCGCCGACTCGCCGAATACGTCGGGGTGAACCTCCCGGTCCTCGACCACAGCCTGGCCAAACTGGCGCTCTACGTCGGCGACCGCCCGACCATCACAGCCGACGACGTCGAGGCCATGGTCGAAGACCTGCCCGTCACGACCATCTTCAAACTCACCGACGCCCTCGGCAGCCAACAGGTCGCCCGCGCGCTGACCGTCCTCGACCATCTCCTTGAACGGAACAACGACCCCAACTACATCCTGAGCATGGTCCGCTGGGCGCTCGAGCGCCTGATAAATGCCCGGACCCTCCTCGACCTGGGCCAGGGCCCGCAGGCCATCGGGAAGGTTCTGCGGATGCGGCCCGGCTATTTCCTGGACCAGACTCTGCGCCAGGCGCGGCGTCGAAGCCGCGCCGACTACGAGCGCTGCTTCGCTCTCCTCCTCGAGGCCGACCTGGCCACCAAGACCTCGGCCGCCGACCCCCGCCACGTCCTCGAACGGCTGATCATCGAGCTTTGCGCCTGAGCGCTCGGTCCTGATGGGGGCGTATCGGGGCGGCGTGGGCTTTGGCACGCTTTTTGCGCCGCAATCAATTGCCGGGCGAGAAGGAAAAGAATGCCTTGCCTGACACCCGACCCCGGCTTCTCGTCCCGAAACGCCGCAGGGGAACGCCTTGCGCCGTCTCGGCAAAGCATTCTTTTCCTTCTCGCCTGCGTTTGGAACCCACGGCGCACAAAAGCGTGCCAAAGCCCACGCGCCCAGGTCTATCTCGAGGCCAACGACGGGCCTCCTGCACAGTCTCAGGCCTTCCTGATAATCTGGTGTCAGGCTTCCGGGAGTTTCTCGTCAATCAGGCGGGAGACGAGTTGGGGGTTGGCCTTTCCGCGCGTGGCGCGCATCACCTGGCCCATCACGAAGCCCTTGGCCTTCTTTTTCCCCGAGCGGAGGTCCTCGACGGCCTTCGGGTTGTCCTTGAGGACACGAAGGACGATCTCGGCCAGTTGGGCTTCGTCGGATATCTGGCGCAGGCCTCGCCGTTCGATTATCTCCTCGGCGGTCTGCCCCGTCGCGACCATCTCGGCGAATACCTCCTTGCCGGTGTTCTGGGCGATTGTGCCGTCGGCCACTGCCGCGATGAGGCGGGCGAAGTGCCCAGGCGGCACCTTCTCCCGCATGGCGGCGATGCCGATGCCCAGGCGGTTCATCTCCCGGAGCACGCTGCTCATTATCCAATTACTGGCGGCCTTCGGCTCGACGCCCTCGGCGACCACGGCCTCGAGGAAATCGGCCAACTCCCGCTCCTCGGTCAGGATGCCGGCGTCGTATTCAGGCAGCGAATATTGCTCGATGAAGCGCCGGCGGCGCGCCAGCGGCAACTCCGGCAAGGCCCCGCGCAGGCGCTCGAGCCACTCCTCGTCAATCTCCACCGGCACGAGGTCGGGCTCGGGGAAGTAGCGGTAGTCGTGGGCGAGTTCCTTCGAGCGCATGGGCTCGGTGCGCCCGGCGGCCTCGTTCCACAGGCGGGTCTCGCGGGGCACCGCCTCGCCGTGGGCCAGCGCGTCGGCCTGGCGGCGGGCCTCGTAGTCGAGCGAGGCGACGACCGCCTTCATCGAGTTGAGGTTCTTGATCTCCACCCTGTTGCCGAGTTCCTGGGAGCCGGCGGGCCGGAGCGAGATGCTGGCCTCGAACCTCAGGTCGCCCTCCTGCATCTTGCATTCGCTCACGTCCAGGTAGCGGAGGATGAGCGCGAGGGTCTCCATGTAGGCGCGGGCCTCCTCGACGCTCCGCATGTCCGGCTCGGTGACGATCTCGAGGAGCGGGATGCCGGCGCGGTTGAGGTCCACCATGGACATCTCGCCGATGCCCTCGGCGCGCAGTTCCGGGCAGGCGGAGGCCACGTCGTCGGGGTG
>CAYYCI010000639.1:0-2523 GCA_964470215.1 uncultured Planctomycetota bacterium | reverse complement strand
CGGTTCGCCGCCGGCTCGAGGAACTAGTGGCGGAGGCCGGCCGGGCGCTCGAGGTGGGAGACTTGCCGCGCGCTCGCCGCAGCATCGAGGCTGCGAGGCGAGTCCTACTGGGTGAGGCGGAACCGAGGTGACCCCTGACTGAAACCTTCCGCTCTCACCGCTGTATCTCCTCTTGGACAGAGGGGCTGGACCCCGGAAGGAGGGTCGCGATGGGCGCACGGGCCTGGGTAACGGCGTTCCTGGCGGTCGCGATCGCCGGCGGGTGGCCGGCACACGCCGGCAAGACCGCGGCGATTGACGCCCAGCGGGCGCGGCTGGGCGACGTGGTGAAGCTCATGATGGCCCAGGGCGCTCCCAGGGTGGTTGTTTCGCAGAAAATCGCCGATCGCGAGGTGACGTTTGCCGCCAAGGGCATTTCGCCTGCGGCGGCGTTGCGATGGTTCTCGCGGGTCGAGAAACTCCTGGTCGAGGAAGACGAGAAAGGCCGCCTGGCTCTCAGCCCTCCCGAGGAGGTGCGCTCGCTGGAGAAGACCTACAAGGTGACGAAACTGGCTCCAACGAAGGAGGCAGCCGACGGCCTGGCGGCTTTCCTCGAGGGGACGATTCTCCGCCTCTACCCTCATCGAGAGGCGGACGAGAACGGCGCACGGCTACCCCGCCTGGAGGTCGAGTGTGAGCCGGGGAAGTTGCGGGTGGTAGCGCCGCTGATGGCTCAGCGCGAGGTGGTGGCTCTGCTCAACACGATGGTCTCGGCGCGGTCCGGGCGCGGCTACAAGCAGGTCGCCGTTCGCTATCGTTCCACGGAGATCGGTTTCTTGTCCGAGCGGAATGCCCCCCCGGCGCCCAAGCTCGAGGGGCAGGTTGAGCTGGAGGCGGGGAGCGTGGAGGCCTGGCAGGCGGCCTGGCGCCTGACACGCGCCGCGGGGATGAGTTTCTACGTGGACCCCTGGGACGACGCCCTCGTGAAGGCCCAGGTCCGCCTCGCCGCGGACAAGGCGAGCGTGGGGTCAGTGGTCGGCTCTCTGCGGGAGCAACTGGGCGCGAGGCTGCGGTGGTACGACGGAGCGTGGGTGTTTTGTCGCCAGGGTCGGGAAGCGCTCTTCGGCGACTACCTGATGCGGGCGTATAATCTTTCGGGGACGGGTCCGTTTGTCCGTTCTTTCATGGGCATCACGCGGAACCTGGTGCGGCCGAGGTCGTTGCCTTCCTCGGTGCCCTCGGCATTCGAGCGGGTGGGCGAGGACCTCTGGCTCCTCGGCGCGCCTTCGGCCTGGCACGACCCCCTCGAGGAGTTCCTGAAACGACCCGCCGAGCCCTGGCGCCGCCCGGAATGGCGAGACCGCGGGCCGGGACGCCGCCCGGGGAGAGGGCGCTGGTAGTGTGCGGCGCCGCACACCGGAGGGTGTTCCACGTGTAACGGGGAGGTAGCGGGACACCCTAAGGGTTTTCGCTTCGGGCTTTTACGGCGCCTGGCCGCCGGCTGAGGCGGCGTCCTTCGCGCAGCGGAACCCCACGCTGGCAAGCCGCGCCTTGGGGTCGAGGGGCCAGCGGTTGTAGCAGCGGATGCTGTCGGCGTCGAGGTTCCACGCCCCACCCTTGGTGACCCGGGCCGTCCCGGTCGGCGGGCCGGTCGGGTTGACCAGGCGCTGCTCCTCAGGAAGCGGCCCGAACCAGTCGGCGCACCACTCGGCGGCGTTGCCGGCCATGTTCATGCAGCCGACGGGGCTGGCGCCTGCCTCGAAGGAGCCGACGGGCGCGGTGAAGCGGAAGCCGTCCTCGCCGAGGTAGGAGCCGAAGAAGTTGCAGCGGTAGCGCAGGCCGCGCGCCGGCGGGTCGTTGCCCCAGGGGTAGGCGCGGCCATCGGTGCCGCGAGCCGCCCTCTCCCATTCGGCCTCCGTCGGCAGCCGCTTACCCGCCCACTTCGCGTAGGCGTAGGCGTCGAACCAATCCACCCCAACCACCGGATGGTCGGGTTTCGAGCGGCCGAGGTTCGTGTTGTCCCAGAAGGCCGGCACGTGGGTCTTTTTCGTGGCGGGTTGTTGGGGGTGGCGCCAGGCCGAGTCGCCGCTCTTGCGGACCGCCGCCAGGAACTTCTCGTACTGGGCGTTGCTGACCTCGCAGCGGTCTATGTAAAAAGGGCTGAGGGTCACGGTCTTCGCGTTGCCCGGAGGCCCCATCGTGAACCTGCCGCCGGGAACCAAGAGCATGACCGAGTCGTCAATGGCATTGCGAATCCGCGTGGGGAGCGAAGTCTCCTGGACTGCTGCTCCGCCGACCGTTGGCAGGCCGGCTTTTCGGCAAGCCAGCGGGCAGATGGCGACGAACGCCAAGGCGACTGCCGTCAGTGCTACAGAGCGTCGCTGCGTCATCATCGGTTCTCCGCGGACACCAGCAATCAGCCAACGAAAAGCCTCGGTGGCATCTTCTAGCATGGGGCGGGTATTGCTGTCAAGCCCGATTCGTCGGGTTGTCAAGCCACAGCGATTCTCTCACCCCCTGACGCCACAGCGACTTTGTCACCCC
>CAYYCI010000638.1:0-2524 GCA_964470215.1 uncultured Planctomycetota bacterium | reverse complement strand
AAAAGCGTGCCAAAGCCCATCCCGCTTGACATGATCTGGGCAGCGCCTACGATGCAGGGCGCTCACGGGAGGTACTCGGAGGAGAGGAACCATGGACGGGCTGGGAGTGGGGCTGTTGGGATGCGGGGGGATGGGGCGGGCGCTGGCGCGGGCACTGGCCACGGTCGAACAGGCGCGCCTGGTCGCCCTCTGGGACAAGGCGGGAGACGCAGCTGCCGCCGCGGCCGAAGAGCTAGGAGTCGAGGCCGCCAGGTCGCTCGATGACCTCCTGGCAAACGAGCGGATTGGAGCCGTCCTGGTGGCGGCGCCGCAGTTCGCTCACGCCGACCTGACAGTGGCCGCGGCCGAAGCGGGCAAACACGTCTTCTGCGAAAAGCCGATGGCCACCACCCTTGCGGACTGCGACCGGATGATCGAGGCGTGCCGGCGAGCGGGCGTGGTGCTGATGATCGGCCAGGTCTGTCGCTACCACGCTGTCCACGGCAAGATTCGCGAACTTGTGACCAGCGGCGAGATTGGCCGACCGGTGTGCATAACCGTCCATCGCCTCGGCGGGCCGTGGCGCGGCGCCGTGGCGCAGCCCTGGCGACTGAGACGCGAGACCAGCGGCGGCAACCTCATGGAGATCAACGCCCACGAGATTGACTTCATGCGCTGGGTGTTCGGCGGCGTGGCGCGAGTGGTGGCCGTCGGCGACACATTCGCAAGCGACAAACTCGATTACCCGGACGTGGCGCTGGTGGTCATGGAGTTCGCCAACGGCGCGAAGGGCCTCCTCCACTCCAGCCAGGCGAGCGCGCTCGGCGCATACGGTGGAAGGGTGGATTGCACTGAAGGCTCGGCCGTCTTCCCCGCGTTCTGGGGACAGGACGCGGGTGTACGGGTGGGGAAGTTCGGCGGCGAGCCGATCTTCATCCCCGCCAGCGACATCCCGGTCGAGAACCCGGTGACCCACGAACTGCGCGACTTCGTGGCCAGCGTGCTGGCGGGGAGGCCCGCGCCGATACCCGGCGAGGAGGGGAGGGCGGCGGTCGAGGTGGCACTCGCCGCGTATCGCTCCATCGAGACAGGCCGCCCGGTGGACTTGCCGTTGGGGGGCTAGGGCTGTCATTTTGACAGAGCGATTTCTGCCTGCGTGGCAGCGGAAGAAGCGCGGAGAGCGCTCGCTGCTGCCGCGAGACGTAGCCTTAAACCTCGCGGTGGGCAGCACTTAGGCATGGTCGAACACAGGGGCGGGCAGGGTTGATCTCCCACGGATCGGGGTCGGCACGCAGTTTGCACGCAACAAGGCGACGGTAAGGTGGAATCCGTCCACGGAGCGTTGCTTATGGTCGCCTTGTGGCGTGACCAGCAGGAAGGCACATCCCGGGGCTCGCTGCTGATCGCCGTCCCGGACGATGCGCCCCGCCGAGAACTCGATTCCCTCTTCCGCCGAGAGGGATGCCGCACCCACCTTGCGACCGACGACACCGAAGCGGTCCAGATCGTCCGCCACGAGCGGATTGACGTGGTGATCGTGGACCTCGATTTGCCCCGGCACGGCGGGCTGGAGGTGATTCGCACCCTCAGGCAGGCCGTCGAGTGTGAACTGCCGTGTGTGGTCACGGCGTTGGAAGTCTCGGGGCGGGTGCAGATGGATGCGCTCAACGAGGGCGCCTACGCGGTGGTGCCGAAGCCCTTCGACGAAGATTTGCTCAAGCGCCTGGTGCTCTCGCTTTTGGCCGGTGGGCATTTGTTCTGAGAGCCAGGCGCGAGTTAGCCTGGGAAAGGGAGAGGCTGGAAAATGGCCAAGAGCCCGAAGATCAAGCCATTGGGGAATCGCATCGTCGTCAAGCGTCTCGAGGCCGAGGAGAAGACCGCCGGCGGCATCGTCCTGCCGGACACGGCCAAGGAGAAACCCAAGCAGGGCGAGGTCATCGCCGTGGGCGAGGGCACCCGCTCCGAAGACGGCAAGACAATCCCCACACAGGTCAAGAAGGGCGACCGCATCGTCTTCTCCTCCTACGCCGGCACCGAGGTCACCCTCGGCGACGAGGAGCTCCTCATCATGAAGGAGGACGACGTCCTGGGGATTCTCGAGGAGTAGCCCGTCAGGCACTAGCCGCCTCGGGCTTGCCTCTCGCAGTAATTTCAACTTTCGCTCGACCCGTTAACCGGAGGAGCGCAGCATGCCCGCCAAGAAGATGGCATTTGCCGAGAAGGCCCGCGAGGCGATTCGCGGGGGCGTCCAGCAACTGGCGCGCGCCGTCAAGGTCACACTCGGCCCGAAGGGGCGCAATGTCGTCATCGAGAAGAGTTTCGGTAGTCCTACCGTGACCAAGGACGGGGTGACGGTGGCCAAGGAGATCGAACTGCCCGAGCCGTACGAGAACATGGGCAGCCAGATGGTCCGCGAGGTGGCCTCGAAGACCAGCGATGTGGCCGGCGACGGCACCACCACCGCAACCGTCCTGGCCGAGGCGATCTTCGAGGAAGGACTGAAGAACGTGGCCGCGGGGGCCAACGCCATGGCCCTCAAGCGCGG
>CAYYCI010000637.1:0-2531 GCA_964470215.1 uncultured Planctomycetota bacterium | reverse complement strand
GCTTCTCGATGTGTTCGGTGAACTTGATGTGCTTGGGCGTGCCGCGGAACATCGGCAAGGGCAGCTCGATCTTCAGCGGCACCAGTTTCTCCTTGCCATCGGCAAAGGCCGGCCCCGCTCCAAGAACCAGGAGCCCAAGCGCCAGAACGACCGCTGCTGCTGTCATAGTCGCGCGCATCTGCCTGTCCTTCTCCTAACCCGTTCGTTGCACGCTGTTGCCTGAATCGCAGCCGTCACTACTTAGGATGATTATACCAGATTCGCCGCTGCGACGCACATGACGACCCTGGCTCATGGCCAGGCGGTTGTCCATGGCCGCGAAGGGGGCGCGTGGGAAAGTCCGCTGGGGCAACCTCGCGCCATAGTGGGCGCGCGACGGGACGCTCCGTCCACAACAAGGAACACGCCGACATCCGCCAGTGGAGCAGGCGCGGGAGGCCCGCTGCTCGGCCCCCGCCACTCCCATTACCAGAGGCCGTGCTCGCGGATTTCGGAACCCGCTACGGAGGGTCGTTCCGGGTGGGAACGGTCTGAATCAGCCGCGCCAGTCGTCGGAGGCGGCCATTCGGCGGAAGCGCCGCTCTAGTTCTTCCCACTTGCTTGCCAGTTCTTTGACCTTCTCGGGGTGGTCCGCGGCCAGGTTGTTGCTCTCGCAGCGGTCGTTCTCGAGGTTGTAGAGTTCCCAGGGTGCTTTTTTACCGGCGGCCACGAGTTTCCAATCGCCGACGCGGATCGCGCGGTTCCCGATGTGGTGGAAGAACAGGTAGTCGTGGTGGACGGTGCCGTCCTTGGTGAATGCGGGAACGAGGCTTCGGCCTTCGAGGGGCGGACACCGCCTGCCGCGCCAGGTGGGCGATGGTGTGCCGCCGGCGAGTTCTATCAGGGTGGGCAGTATGTCTATGAAGTGGCCCGGGTTATGGCGCAGTTGGCCGCGGGCCTTCAGTCCTGCCGGCCAACAGACGATGAAAGGCGAGGCAATCCCGCCCTCGTGGACCCAGGACTTGTGGAGTTTGAAGGGGGTGTTCGAGGCGGTTGACCAGCCGGGACCCAGACACAAGAAGGTGCGGGCGGAGCCTGGTGGGGCGGTCTTGTCGTGGCGGTCGCCGCGGATTATCTGTTCGGCGCTCGCCCCGTTGTCCGAAACGAAGATGACGACGGTGTTTTCCAACTGTCCCATGGCCTCGATCTGGGCCAGGACGCGGCCTATCTCCTGGTCCATGCGGTCAATCATGGCGGCGTGGATGGACATCTTGATTGCCTGGAAGCGCTTCTGGGTGTCGGTCAGGGTGTCCCAGGGCACCGCGTAGCCGGCTTCGCCCGGGCCAATTTCCTTCTTGAGCGTCGCCTCGGGAAGGTTCCAGGGTGGGATCGTCCTGGACTGGAGAGGAGAGAGGCCGCAGTTGACTATCCCCATCTTGCGCATGCGGGCAAGACGCTCCTGGCGAATCACGTCCCAGCCCACGTCGTAGCGCCCACGGTAGCGCTTGATGTCCTCGCGGAGCGCATGAAGGGGGAAGTGTGGACAGGTGAACGCCAGATACTCGAAGAACGGCTTATCGGGGTATTTCTCGGCGTGTTCCTTCAAACACTTTATGGCGTGGTCGGCGATGAAGGTGGTCAGGTAGAAATTGCTGCCCGGCTGGACCGGGGGGAGCGGCTTGTCGTCCTCGAGGTGGCGCTTCGGGTAGAAGAACCGGTTGTGGTCGGCGATCAGGTAGGAGTGGTCGAACCCGCCGTTGGCGCAGGGCTTCGGTGCGCCACGGACGTGCCACTTGCCCGAATGGTAGCAGCGGTAGCCGAGGGGCTTGAGGTAGTGGGGAGCCAGGCGGCACCACGCCGGCAAACGCCCGTGAGGCGGGTCCATCCGAATCTGCTGGGCATAGAAGCCGGTCATGATGCAGGCCCGCGAAGGCCAACACCGCCCGGTGGAATAGACCTGGGTGAAGCGGATGCCCTTGGCCGCCAGGCGGTCGAGGTTGGGGGTTTGGATCTCGCCGCCGTAGCAACCGGCGTCCGAGTAGCCCATGTCGTCGGCCACGATCACGAGGAAATTGGGCTTGCGATCCGTCTGCATCGCTCCTGCCTCGCCAAGGACTGACCGCAAGGCCAGGGCGCCAGCCCCGGCCGCCACGGTCGAAAGAAAGCCTCTCCTGTCCACTTCGCGTCTGCTCTTCTTCATCGCCCGCTCCATTCGCAACTGTCGCCTGCGACGCTTATACCCGCCGGAGCCGCCGCCGTCAAACCGGCTGTTGCTATGGAAGAGGCGTTGGATTCTAAGGGTTGCGCGGGTCGGCTTGGCGGGCGCGATGTCCCAGGTGCCCAAGTCGTTACCGTGGCGCGTTCCCCCCGCGCCTCGCGGTGCCCGTTCTCCTAGCGCCTGTCCGGGGCGGCCTGGGTGCGGGCCGCTTTCATCAAGGCGCGGAAGCAGGCCGCCGACTCGCCCGCGGCGTCCTTGGTCGGCGGCTTGCCGGCCAGTTGTGCCTTGTAGGCGGCCAGGAACGGGGCGAAGCCACACCAGGTGGTCTGGACCA
>CAYYCI010000636.1:0-2531 GCA_964470215.1 uncultured Planctomycetota bacterium | reverse complement strand
ATGTCGGCGAAGAGGTAACTCATCAGGTCGGGGGGATAGGTCGGGGCGGCCTGGATGAAAAGAAGCCCAATCGCCATTCCGATGGCCCACACGGCCCCGATCACCGTGTCGGCACGCTCACGCGCCCTGAGGCTCACCAGCCCGATCACCACAGCAGCGGCGAGCGCCGCGACGACGGCGCCGTGGAGCGGATGGAGCCAGGAGAGCCCGTGAGCGGTCCGCAGGTACCACGCCGCACCCATCCCGCCCAGCACACAGTGGGCGATGGCCCCCGCGATGTAACTTATTCGCCTGGTGACCACGTAACTGCCCACCATGCCACAGGCCACGCTGGCCAGCAGCCCGGCGAGGAAGGCGTTGCGGATCAGTTCCTGCGAGGCGATGGCCTCCAGGACTTCGGCCATTGGTGGCCCTCCTCGGCGCAGCGGTGGTCGTGGCGCACCAGGCGGTGGTCCGCCCCGAAAATCTCGGCGAGCAACTCGCCCGTCAACTCGCTCGTCGGGTGGACCACGACCCGCTGCTTGACGCACACCACGCTCTGGACGTAACTACTCACCAGCCCGACATCGTGGGTGGCCAGGATGATGGTCAGACGGCGGTTGAGTCGGCGGAGAAGTTCGTAGAGTTCTTCCCCGGCGGCGATGTCCACGCTAGCCGTTGGCTCGTCGAGCAGGAGAAGGTCGGGGTCACCGGCCAGCGCCCTGGCGACCAACACTCGCTGTTGCTGGCCGCCGGAGAGTTCGGCGAAGGGGCGGCGGGCCATCTCCGCCAGGCCCACCTCCTCGAGCACACGGTATGCGGCCTCCTTGTCGGCTCGCCGATGGGGTCCCCACCATCGGGTCCTCCCCAGTCGGCCCATCAGCACGACCTCCATGGTCAGCGCGGGAAACTCTCGGTCGCAATCGGCGTACTGTGGGACGTAGCCTATGCGGCTGCGCGCTTTCTCCGGCGGTCCGCCGAAGACCTTCACCGTGCCGGCTTGAGGCCGCAGGAGCCCGAGGATGACCTTCAGCAGAGTGGTCTTCCCTCCCCCGTTCGGGCCGAGGACGCTGATGAACTCGCGCTCGGCCACCTGCAAAGTGACGTCGCTGAGGGCCGGGCGGCCGTTGTAGGAGAACGACACGCCGTCGAGTTCGACCACTGGGTGTCGCTCGCTCATCTTCCGGCCTCCTTCCTGGCGGCCAGGGTCTGCTCCACACTTCGGGCGATCGCCTCCATGTTGCCCACGTAGTCGCGGGCCAGCGGGTCGAGGGGCACGACGATGCCCCCGATTGCCTCAGCTATAGCGCGGGCGCCCCGGTCCGAGAACTGGGGCTGGACGAACACCACCCTGATCCCACGCCGCTTCGCCCACTCGATCAACTCGACGAGCCGCTTCGCGCTGGGGGCCTTTCCAGCCGTTTCCACCGCCACCTGCTTCAGCCCATAGGCGTCGGCGAAGTAGCCGTACGCTGGGTGGAAAACAAGCACTTCCTGGCCCCGAAGAGGAGCAAGAGCCTCGGCGATCCTGGCATCGAGCGCGTCCAGTTCCGTCTGGAAGGCTGCCAGGTTCTTGCGGAACGTCGCCGCGTGGCCAGGAGCCAGCCGACAGAGAGCATCGCATATCGTCTCGGCCTGTATCTTCACCAGCCGCGGGCTCATCCACACGTGTGGATCGAGAGGGCCGTGGGAACGGTCGCCCGAGTCCCCCTCCTCCAGCCGCCGTAGCTCTATCCCGCGGCGTGTGTCAACGATCCGCAGCCTCTTGGTCGAACTGGCCAACTTGCTCAGGAGGGCCTTCTCGAATGGCACGCCGATGCGGAAATACACATCGGCCTGGCTGAGGCGAACGACCTGCTGAGGGGTGGGAGCGTAGGTTGCCGGCGACTGGCCTGCCTTGACCAAGACCTCGACCTCGGCCAGGCCATCGGCGATCTTCTCGACGAAGAACGCCTGTGGCTCGATGCTTACGAAGACGCGGAGTCTTCCCCCTCGCCTCGGGCCCTCCGCTTCCCCACACGAGCCTGCTACGACGAGCAGGGAAAGTAGCGAAGCGCCAGCGAGCCAGCGAAGCCTCATTTGGTCCTCCGACGGCGACTTGTCCGCTTGCAGGGCTTCTCGCCACACTTGCTCGGCTGCCCGCGGGAGCAGACCAGCCGAAGTTCGTGGCACTCCTCACACTCCTCGACCGAGTGGTCGCGCGCGAGCGTCTCCCAGTGGAGTTTCTGGTTGGGCGAGAGGATGCCCGTGCCCCCGCAAAGCGGGCAGGTGCTATCGAGCGCGGCCAGACACGCCGCGCGGATGAACGCCGAGCGGTTGGGCACACCCCGCATCGCCTCCAGCAGCGAGGAGTCCGCCTTGAAGGTGATCACCTGTTCTTTCCTGGCACGTTTCCCCATCGCGCTCTCCGAGAAGAACACCAATTGAAACTGCCATACATGATGGTAATACATTGTATTACCGCCGTCAAGCGCCCCTCACCCTGCGGAGCACCGTTGGAAGATCGGAACCTCCGAAGGCCCACGCGGAGCAGGGACGCCCCCGCCCACAAC
>CAYYCI010000635.1:0-2540 GCA_964470215.1 uncultured Planctomycetota bacterium | reverse complement strand
GTGCCAAAGCCCACGCGCCCCGGCGCGCTGCCATCCCGGGTTTCCTCATAGATGTGCCACCGATTCCTGGTCCGCTCGAAGGCTTGTGCCGCCGGGTTTCGGTCATTTGCCCACGATGCCCAGTTCGGCTATCGAGGCCCACGGCTGGCCGTTGATCTCCGAGAGGATTCGCAGGCGTACGTAGCGGCCTCGGACAGGCTTGCAACGGACCTCTTGTGGCGTCTTGACCTTCTTGAAAGTTGCCTTGGCGGCGAGTTTGTCGCAGTGGTCGGGCTGGTCGCCGACGTAGAACTCAGCGTCCTTCAACGCCCCGTTCCACCCCTCGTCCTGGCGAGCCAGGTAGCGGAACCCCGTGATGGTGTGTTGGCCACCGAGGTCAATGACCAATTCGTGCGGGTGCTTGGCGAGTTGCGGCATGAACTGGCTGTGCCAGTGGGTGCTGGGGTTGCCGTCGAAGGCGCAGCGGGCGAGGCGGCCGTTGGCGGCGTTCTCGCTGCTGACGCGGACGAGTTTGTAGTTCTTCTGTGGGATGAGCCCCTTGGTGGGGAACTTGTTGGGCTTTCGCCTCCGAGGTTGCGGCCGTGAGGTCCCCCACTTTGCCCAGCGGTCGCGGTCGGTGAGCGAGCGGTCGAAGAAGGTTCCGGGCCGGGCGGGTTCGTGTGCCTGCTCGGCGAACTTCTTGAGCCTGGCGAGGATGTCGGGGTGTTTCTCCGCCAGGTTGTTCTTCTCCTCGATGTCGGTCGCCAGGTCGTAGAGTTCCCACTTCCCCCGGGTGCTGATGGCCTTCCAATTGCCCTGTCGGACCGCGACCTGGCCGCCGTATTCCCAGTAGAGGTATTCGTGTTGCTCCTGCTTGCGGCCTGCGACGTCCTCGCCGAGGAGGGTGGGCACGACCGAGATGCCATCGAGGTCATCCGGGGTCTTCGCGCCGGCCAGTTCGGCGAAGGTTGGGAAGATGTCGGGGAAGTACCACAGGAGGTCGCTGACCTGGCCGGGTTTTATCCTCCCTGGCCAGTAGGCGATCATTGGCACTCGGAGCCCCCCTTCGTAGAGGTTGCCCTTGTGGCCGCGGAAGGTCACGCCCGTCTTTGGATTGACGTTCGGCCCGTGGAAGCCGCGCGGGCGGTCCTTGGTGCGGAAGTAGTCGGCGCCGCCGTTGTCCCCGGACAGCAAGACGATGGTGTCGCGCTCGAGGCCGAGTTCGCGCAGAATGGCGAGGACCTCGCCGACGTTCCGATCCACCATGTTGACCATGGCGGCATAGACCTTTGCCTCCTGGGGCCAGGGCTTGTCCTTGTAGAGTTGCCAGGAGGGGTCGGTCTCCGGGATGTCGTGCATCCCGTGGGGCGGGGTCACGGGCAGGTAGCAGAAGAAGGGGCGGTCCTTGTTCTGGCGGATGAACTTCTTGGCCTCTTCCATTATGACGTAGTGGGAATAGGTCTTGCCGCTGCGGCCGCCGACGTTTCCCGGCAGCGGCACCTCCTCGCTGTTGCGGACCAGGTAGGGCGTGTAGTAACTGTGGGCGTGGACCTGGTCGTAGTAGCCGAAGAAGACGTCGAAGCCGTGTTTCTCCGGCACCCCGGTCGAGCCGCGCCCTCCGCAGCCCCACTTGCCGAAGCCACCGGTAGCATAGCCAACCTCTTTGAGCGCGGAGGCGATGGTCACTTCCTCTGGGCGAAGCGGGGTCGCCCCGTCGTTAACGCGGACGGAGGTGTGCCCGGCGTGTTTGCCGGTCATGAGGCAGCAGCGGGTCGGCGCACAGACCGGCGCCCCCGCGAGCGCCTGGGTGAAGCGCATCCCCTGGGCGGCCAGGCGGTCAATGTTCGGCGTCTTGAAATGAGGATGGCCCATGCAAGAGAGCTCGTAGTAGCCGAGTTCGTCCGAGACCAAATAGACGATGTTCGGCTTGCGCCTCGGAGCGGCCTCGGCGATGGCGGTCAGCCCGCCGGCCAACACCCCCGTAGCAGTCCTCTTCAAAAAGTCCCTGCGTGTGTGTTCCATTCGATGCCTCCTGGGTTTGGAATCGCTCTCGCGGTGCCCCATTGTAGCCCGGTGGCCACGACCGGCGCAAACCGACCGCCGTGGCAGCTACCCCACGGGCCTCGGCGTCACGGTAACGCTCACGCACGCTGTCGGGCGAGACCCCGAATTCCGCACATACAACCCTCGCCACCGCGTCTGTGCCGACCTGGACGTTGGAAGGCTCGTGTGGCCGGAGCTTCACGGTCGGGCAGTCGCCCTCTGACCCAGGCCCGCATCCGCTTGACGAGGGTTTCCGAACCGAGCCAGCGTCGAGCCGACGACGCCCTTCAGAGGCGAGTCCAAACGCCTCGTCAGCCGCTCCTCGAGAAAGGCGCGGCAGGCCCGCCGCCACCGTCCGCCCGTGTCTTGGCGGCAACGGCTGGCGGCGTGGCTGCGATTTGCCAGGGTGGGGGGATTGTGTTATTGATGTAGCGGGGCGAATGGAGGCGTCGAGATGAAACGTCGGGAAGCACTCGGAGCGATGGGCGCGGCCGCGGCCTCAGTCCTTGCGGCCGCAA
>CAYYCI010000634.1:0-2565 GCA_964470215.1 uncultured Planctomycetota bacterium | reverse complement strand
TCCCAACCTGTGCAGAACGCGGGCCGAGACGGCCCGCCCACAACCCTCCGTCGCCCAGTTCCTGGCCAGGCCGGTGGCACAGGCTTTCCAGCCTGTGAGACCATGACGTGTCGTGGCGATGGTCATTTGTTGTGGACGGGCAGTGAGAGGCGGGCGGTGAATTCGCCCCCTGCGGCCTCGACGGCGATCCGTCCGCCGAGCACCTTGACGAGGCGACGGCAGAGCGGCAGCCCCAGGCCGCAATGGACTCCCGCCTCGGTCCTGGCGGCATCGCGGCGCCAGAAGCGCTCGAAGACGTGGGCCACCTGGGCGTCGGTCAGGTCGCAGCCCGTGTTCGAGACGGTCAGTTCCGCGGTGCCTTCCCCGCGACGGAGCGCGATTCGGATGCGGCCGCCTTCGTTGGCGTAGGTCGCAGCATTGTCGAAGAGGTTGTTGAGGATGAGGCGCAGTTTCTCCCGGTCGGTCGTGATGGTGCAGTCACCCTCGAGGCGCCACTCGATGCTAAGGGCGCGCCGGATCGCCCTCTGCTGGAATGGCGCCCAGCACCGGCGGATGAAATCCGTTAGTTCGACGCTCTCGGTTGCGACCTCGAGGCGCCCGGCCTCGCAGCGGGCCATCGCCAGGAGGTTTTCGACCATGGCATGCATCTGGCGCGCGATTGCGAGGGCCTCGCGCGCGGCTCCCTCGACGTTCCCGCGCTCGGCGCCGCGTCGCAACGCGACCTCGAGGGTGGAGAGCAGGCCAGCCAGGGGTGTGCGGAGTTCGTGGGCGACGTTAGCGCTGAAGGTCTTCTCGCGCTCGAAGGCGGCCTGGAGCCTGGCCAACAGGTCGTTCATCCTCTCGGCCACGGGCCGAAGTTCACGGGGGAGTTCCTCCGTGGGCAGGCGCTCGCCGAGGGTCGCCTCGCCAATCGAGCCTATCCGCTCGGCGAGCGCCCTGACCGGGCGGGTCCCCCGCGAGACCGCCAGGGCCATTAGTGCCGACGAGAGGACCACCGCAGCGAGGCAAACGACCACGAGCGCCCGGGCAAGGCGTCGGAGGGTGGAGAGGAGGTCGCTGACGTCGCGGGCGACGACGACCTCGAGCCGTGCTTCGGGGTGATGCTCCGGCGCGAAGGCCAGGCGTGCGAGGCGCAGCGGGCGGCCGTCGGGCAGGACCGCGCGAGGGGCCTCGCGCGGCAGGACTGCGTCTCGGAGCGAGGGCGAGCGGAAGACCGTCTCGCCGCTCGCGGTCGCAACCACGAGGAACTCGCCTCCCCCGGCGCGGAACTCAGGGAAGCGCTCCGGGCCGACCTCGAGTTCGATCCTCGGGGGAGGAGGCGGAGGGGGTTTCTCGTCCGAGCGGAGCTCGAACTCGACCTTCTCGTCGCCTGCGGCCGCCTCGACCTCGTAGATGACGCGGCCGCGCTTGACCTTGCGCTCGATCTCGACGATTCGCCTCCCTGCCGTCCTTCGGACGACCTCGGCGCGCAGGCCCTCCGGCAGGTCCGCCAGGCTGACCTTTCTCTCCTCGTGTTCCTCGTCCCCCTCCACCTCGACGAGTGCCGCCACGGCGCGGGCCTTGGCCAGGAGGTAGGAGTCGAGTTCGGAGAAGAGCGAGCGGCGTGTGAGGCCGTAGAGGGCGAGGGAGGCCGACCCCAGGACTACGAGCGAGGCGGCGATGGTTCCGAGAAGCAGTCGGGCGCGGAGCGACAGGTTCACGGCTCTTCACTCAACACGTAGCCCAGACCGCGGCGGGTGTGGATGAGGCGCGGGCGGCCGCCCCGTTCCAGTTTCCGCCGCAGATAACCGATATAGACGTCCACCACGTTGCTGTGGGCATCGCTGTCGAAGGAGTAGAGGTGTTCCCAGATTTCCGTGCGCGAGACCGTCTGGCCCGCCCTGAGGGCCAGGTACTCGAGCAGGGTGTACTCGCGGGCGGTCAGTTTCACCAGTTCGCCGCCGCGACGGGCCTGGCGAGCCGCTGTGTCCACCTCCAGGTCCCCGACCCGGATGACGGGGGCTTTGACATCGTAGCGTCGGCGGACCAGTGCGCGGACGCGTGCGAGGAGTTCCTCGAAGGCGAAGGGTTTTACGAGGTAGTCGTCGGCCCCCAGGTCGAGCGCGCCCACGCGGTCCTCGATGGCCCCTCGGGCGGTGAGGACCAGGACTGGGCTCTTGCAGCCCGCCGCGCGGAGGCGCTTGAGGATCGTCACCCCGTCGAGTTTGGGCAGCATCAGGTCGAGGACGATGACGTCGTAGTCGTTGCCCGAGGCGAACCAGAGTCCCTCCTCGCCGTCGGGGGCGGCGTCAACGGCGAAGCCGGCGTCGCGCAGCCCGGCCTCCAGCGATTCCCTCAGCGGCCGGTAGTCCTCGACGACCAGGACCCGCATCTGTCTCGTTCCCGGTAACGAGATGGCAGTCGGGGCGCGAACGCCTGGCCCCGACTGCCATTATATCTCTGGCGGTTGACGTAAACCACCAGCGGGGAAGACCGGACCGGCCACGAGACCCTCACGTGGGACAAGGACACCCCGCCCACAACCCGGGACCGGTGGAAGGCTTCCCAACCTGTGCATGTTCAAGG
>CAYYCI010000633.1:0-2568 GCA_964470215.1 uncultured Planctomycetota bacterium | reverse complement strand
AGGACTATCTCCTCGGTCTCCTCGGTCAGGTCGTCGGCCTCGTACATCTTCTCGAGTTGGCGCAGTTCCTCCCTCTGGTACTCGAGGTAGTTCTTTCGGTTCTTGACGGTCTGTTCCCAGTTTCGTATGGCGAGCGGGCGTTCGATCTTGAAATAGCGTTCGGCGTCTTCCTCGGTGTGTGTTTTGGCACGTTCGGCGGCGGCGAGGTCGAGGTCGAGGGTTTTCTCCATCGTGGCCAACTCGGCCTCGGCGATCTTGATCGCCGGCTCGAGGGAGGCCAGTTGGGCCTCGGCGTCGGCTATCGCCTCGTCGAGTTCGGCGGTGCGGAGCGCCATGACCACCTGGCCCTTCTCGACCCTGGCGCCGTGTTCGGCGGCTTTCTCGAGGACCAACTTGCTCCAGGCCTGGGGTGAGAAGGCGACGGGGAACATCCTCTCGGCCTCGAGGACACCCTTGAGCGGGACCTCGATCTCGAAGCGTTCGGCCTTGACGGTGTGGGTTGAGGGTTTCGGGGGTGTGGTTTCGGCGCCGACGGCGGTCAGGGTTGTTGCAAGAACTATTGCGGCGACAGTGCTAACGAGGCTCTTCATCGGCTCACTCCCGCTCTTTCGGCTCCATGGCGGCGTTCGTTGAAGTCGCCGGCCAACTGAGACGACTAATACTTGTGGAAGCAGGAGCGGGCAAGCAGCCGTAAGCCAAGTCAACCTCGGAACTGCGCCCGCAGGTTGCACGCCGTGGACCGCCCGCTCCTGCTCATTTTCTCCTCGGCCGGCCGTCGGCGTCGAGGTACCAGAGGTCGGTCTCGAAGGCTTTTCTGCCCATGCCGGCCGGCCCGGCTCGCTCGATCTGGCCTTTTCCGCTGACCGGCTCGCGCGCCCCGTCGAGGAGCGGGTCGGCGTAGCGACAGAACCACTCGTCGAGCCGCCCTTTCAGTTCCTCGACGATCCCGCCCGGGCCGGTTTCCTCGTAGAGGTTTCTCTCTTCGTCGGGGTCTTCGGCCAGGTTGTAGAGTTCGTGTGGGCCGTAGGGGTAGCGGTGGACGTATTTCCACTGCCTGGTGCGGATCATCCTCACTGGGCCGTACTCGTCGAAGACGACGATGCTCTCGGGCTGCTCGAACGGCTCGCCCCGAAGCAATGGGGCGAAGGAGCGGCCTGGGAGGCGGTCGGCCTCGGGGTCCTCGAGGCCGAGGTAGTCGAGGAGGGTGGGGCGGATGTCGTACTGGCTGAGCAGTTGGTCGGCCACGAGGCCCTCGGGGACGTGGCCCGGGCGCGAGACGATGGCGGGAACCTTCACGGACGTGTCGTACATGTTGAGCGGGAAGGTGCCGTTGCCCTTGCCGTAGATGCCGTGGTGGCCCATGTTCATCCCGTTGTCGCTACAGAAGAAGACGAGGGTGTTCTCGCGCAGGCCGAGTTCTTCGAGTCGGTCGAGGATACGTCCTATCGAGGCGTCCATCGCGGTGACGGCGGCGAAGTAGCCCTTGAGGATGGCGCGGCGCTTCTCGCCCGTGCCCCGTGGCGCGGTGTTTATCTGCCAGGGGTGGGGCGGGACGTCGGGGCAGGACTCGAACGGGCAGTCGTCGTAGGAGTCGTAGAGTTCCGCCGGGTGGTTGTCGCGGTCCCAGGGGCTGTGGGGCGCGGTGTAGTGGACCGAGAGGTAGAAGGGCTGGTCGTCGGAGGCGTGGCGATTGATGAACGAGAGGGCGTCGTCGGTGATGGCATAAGTGACGTAGTCGGGCTCGCGGTAGAGTTTGCCGTCGCGGACCATTGGCGCGCCGTAGTAGGGGCCGCCGCCGCGGGCGTGGGCGTACCAGTGGGAGAAACCCTTCTGGGGCTTGTCGCTGGCGCCCAGGTGCCACTTGCCGCTGAAGCCGCAGAGGTAGCCGGCCGTGGCCAGGAAGTCGCTGTAGGCGCTCTGGCCGGCGAGGTATTCGATTGCCTTGTCGCCCTCGGCGTTGATGTTGCCGCCCCGGAGCCAGTCGTGAATGCCGTGTTGCGAGGGGATTCGGCCCGTGAGGATGGACGCCCTGGCGGGGGAGCACACGGGGGAGGTGCAGAAGAAGTTCTCGAAGCGCATGCCGGAGGCAGCCAGACGGTCGAGGTTGGGCGTTCGGATCTCGGGGTTTCCCGCGCAGCCCATCGCCCACGGTCCCTGGTCGTCGCAGAGGATGAAGAGGATGTTGGGCCGGTCAGGGTCGCGGCTTGCCATTGGGCGGTTCTCCTGGATGCCTTGAGCTGCGTTGCGGCGGCAGGGCTTGTATAGCCGGCGGTGGGAGATTGGTCAAGCAGCGCTGCACCGCCGAGGACGCAGAGAACGCACAGGCGCCGAGAGGGTCCGGTGGCTCATCTATGGGGAAACCCCCAATGACAGCGCGCCGGGGCGTGTGGGCTTTGGCACGCTTTTTGCACCGCAATCAATTCCCAGGCGAGAAGGAAAAGAATGCCTCGGCTGCCTGCCAACTCCGCTCGTTGTCCCCCCCACATGGGATGCTTTGCGTCTTCTCGGCAAGACATTCTTTTCCTTCTCGCCTGCATTGGAAACCCACGGTGCACAAAAGCGTGCCAA
>CAYYCI010000632.1:0-2571 GCA_964470215.1 uncultured Planctomycetota bacterium | reverse complement strand
CGAGCGGCCCGGGTTCGATTGAGCGCGTTGAGCAGCGGGGCGACCACGACCGCCCGACGGCTCAGGGCGTCGAGCCGCGCGAAGAGCCGTCCTCGCAGCCCGTTGCGACCCTCCCGCGCTAGCCGAGCTTTCACCTCGAGGATCAACTTGGGAACGTTGGTCCCTGAAGGACATTCCACCCCACACGAGCCACAAACCAGGCACAACCCCGCCACCCGTTCCAGCGCCGCCAGTGCCTCGTGCGGCTTGAGCTTGCTCGCCAGCGCCTCGCGCAGGATGTTGGCCTTCGCCCGCGGGCTCGCCTCCTCGAGGCCCAGTGCCTTGAAGACCGGGCACATCCTCGTGGCGGTCACCGGTAGTGTTCGACACGTGCCGCAGCCGTGGCAACGCTCGGCCTCGTGGCCCGGGCCGCCATCGGCCCAGACCAACAACCCGTCGCCAGTTGGCGGGCCGCCGACCTCGAATCGCAAAGGCGAGGTCAGCGAGTAGGGCCGCCGCCCGTCCGGCACGATCTTCCCGGGATTCAGCAGGTTCTGAGGGTCGAAGACCCGCTTGACCTCGGCGAAGAGGCGAACCAGCGGGCCGTAGAGCCTCTTCAGATACGCCGTCCGAGCGATCCCGTCCCCGTGCTCCCCGCTGATCGTCCCGCCGAGCGAAACCGTCAGGTCGAAAACCTCCTCGCTCACCGCACGCATCCGCGCGATGTCCGCCGGGTCGTGGAGATTGAAAAACGGCCTGGTGTGGAAATTGCCCTCGGAGGCGTGGCCGTAGACCGCTGCCTCGACCCCGTGGCGGGCGAGAATCTCGTAGAGACGCGCCAGATACTCCGAGATGCGCTCCGGCGGCACGGTGGCGTCCTCGATGCACGGCACGATCCGCTTCGGGCCGGGCCGCCGATAGAGGAGGGGAAGAGTGGCCTTTCGCACTGCCCACAGGCGCTCCACCTCGGCTTGGTCCCGCGGCTCGAGGCAGCGGGTGGCCAGGCGCAGTTTCCCTTCCACCAGGTCCCTGGCCTCGGCGACCAGCCGGCCCGCCTCCGCCTCGCTCGCCCCGTCGAACTCCACGAACAGTTGGCTCTCGCCCGGTCGGGGGAGCACCGCTCGCAGGTCTGGTCGCCCCTGGCGGATTATCTCCAGGGCGGTCCGCTCGTGTATCTCGATCGCGCTGGGCTGAAGGGGGAGGAGTTCCACCACCGCACGGCCGGCAGAAGCCACGTCGGCGAAATGAAAAACGACCGCCCTGCGGGCCTTCGGGAAAGGCACCACCCGCAACTTCGCCGCCACCACCAGCGCCAGCGTGCCCTCGGAGCCGCAGACCACCTTCGCCAGGTTCAGAACCTTGCCGTCCAAGGCGCGTTCGAGGCGATAACCGCTGGCGTTCTTCGTCGTCCCCGGCTGGTGGTCGAGGATCAGGCGGCGGTTGCTCTCCAAGAGCGGCCTCAAGGCGGCGTGGAGTTGGGCCTCGCGGCTGTCGCTCCACATCAGCCGCCGCCAGGCCGGCCCGTCGAGCTCGTAGGGGTGGAGGTGGGCCGTGGCGCCATCGGCCAGAACCACGTCCAGCTCCTCGACGTAGTCAATTGTCGCCCCGTACTTCACCGAATGGGAACCTGCGGAGTTGTTCGCCACCATCCCGCCGATCGTGCAATAGCCGGAACTGGACGGGTCAGGCGGGAACCACAGCCCCCGCGGCGCAAGCGCCGAGTTCAACTCGTCGCAGATAAGTCCCGGCTGCACCCACACCGCCTCGTCCTCGCGGAGGACGAGGCGATTCATATGGACGGCGAAATCGAGGATGAGGCCATCGCCCAGAGCCTGCCCCGCGAGGCTGGACGCGCCGCCCCGCGCGGTGATCGGCACCCCGTGGCGGCGACACACATCCACCGCCGCCGCCACGTCGTGGGCGTCGAGCGGCGCAACGACCCCCACCGGCTCGAGGCGGTAGATACACGCAGCGGTGCTGTAGATGGCTCTTGTGGCGGGGTCGAAGGCCACCTCGCCGCGGACCTCCCGACGCAGCTCCGCAGCGAGGCCCTCGACGTCCCAGTTCTCCGCGATTGCCATCAAAGAAAGAACCGCTCCACCGACATCGCCGCCCGGCAACCACCATGATACTCCAATCGCCGTCGCGCCACAATCAGGCGCCCTGCACGGCCGACCGGCTCGCTGTGGCTTGAAGTTCGTGTCATGCCACAGGGAAAATGTCACCCCTGAGCCACAGGGATTCTGTCATCCCCCCTCCCGTCCCCCCGCCGGGGGGAGGCCACACTCTGGGCCACCGGGCGCGGTGCGGTTCCGCGTGGGAATGAGGCGGGGGGTGCCCTTTGGGCACACCTCGTGCGCCCGTTTGGCCGCCGGCGTAGTAGTGCGACTCGCCGGCATCTGGGACGGTAGCAGACAGCGGGCCGAGAGCCCGAAGGCCCTTGCGGCCTCGGCGTTCGTCAGCCCCCCGTCCAGCCCACGCTGGACCGTGGCATAGCGGATGGGCTGCGGCACGGTCAGCCTCACCTCCTGTTCCTTCACACGGCACCTCCTTCCACACAGGAGGCACCAGGATACGGATCAGGGGTGACAA
>CAYYCI010000631.1:0-2579 GCA_964470215.1 uncultured Planctomycetota bacterium | reverse complement strand
CCCCAGCCCGAGGGCAACAGCGGCCAGGTGGAGGTTCTCGCCGATGTGGCCGGCGTCCAGGTAGATGTAGCGGTAGGCCCGTTCGCGGTAGCGCTGCTTCGCGCGCATCGGCACAGCCACCCACACGAACACGACCGCAGCGGTGGCGGCCATGTCCTGGTCCAGGCACGCCGACGCGATTGTGCGGGACAGGTCGCCTCGCCGGACAGCCTCGAGCCGGGCGTTCGCCACCTCGTAGCGATAAAGCCCCGGCTCGATCCCCTCGACGCGGTTGACGACGAGCCACGTGTCGAGCGGATAGCACGCGCCAGCGGAAGGCGCGGCCCTGAAAGCCACGCCGCGCCGCCCGCCGGTTATCCCCTGCGCGGCCCAGAGCAGTTGCGCGAGTTGGGCCTGGGAGATGGGCTTGCGGGCGAAATCCCGCACCGAGCGCCGGCCCGCGATCGCATCCCAGAGGCCCATGCCGTCGTCCGTCTTCGGGCTTGGGAGCTCAACTGTGCCGGTCGCCGGCCGGGCCGGGCCAGGGCCGGCGCGCTGCGACCTCTCGCGGTGATACTTCGTGGCCTGCTGGAACGCATCACCGATGGGCAGCTCCCTCCGTCTCGCCGTCATCTCGCTCTCCTTTTTCCACCTCTGGCGTCAGAATGATACCAATAAGGGGGCTAGCGGTTAAGCCAATTTTGACTCGATAGCAGCGGTGAGGTTATGATCATTGATGTGGCCCGTCCCCTCGCGTCAGGATTTCCCCGAAGCACCGCTCGTTTCCATTCATGGCGAGATATGCCATGCCAAGTGTAGTGACGTTTCTCGCGTGGTTGGTTGTGAACATCTTGTGCTGCACGGCCATCGGGGGCGAGGACCGCTTGGCGCGGACGGTAGCCGCGCTCGATGCTCTCGAGGCCGCGTGTGAGCGCCTCGAGGGAGGGAACGAGTCTGCCCTGCCCTTCTCCATCCCGCTGGTCGTCGGGCGCGAGGCGCTGCGGCAGATACGGGCCGTCAACGAGGCCGACCCAGAGTTGCTCGACCACATCTACCTCTCGGCGCTGAAGGCCCGCGTGGCCTTGCTCGAGGCCACAAAAGAGGGGCGCTGGAGACCTGTCCCGCCGGCACCAACCCTCTCCAGGCTGAGTTTTCGGGCTGGTCGTTGCGTTGCCAGCGGCCAGGTGGTCTTTCCGGTCGCTTGCGAAGAAGCGCCGACGGGGGCGCGCCGGTATTTCGCCTCTGGGGTCCTGCGGACGTTCGTCCCAGCCCTCTCGGGCGCCCAGCCCGGGGCACTGGAGAAAAGCGAGGTCTGGCGCATCTACCAGTCCGATCCCACGGCTCATCGCGTTGGCTGGGACGGTCCGGCCGGGGGATTCGTCTGCGATGGGCGCGAGGGCCAACCCCCCGTGCTGATCTGCCTCGAGCATCCGGGAATCCGCGAGGCAATCGCCAAGGAGACGACCAGAGCAGTCTATTCCCTCGACCCCGCGAGCCGTCCTCTCTACGCCTCGCTGGGCGACGACTGCTTCTACGTTGACTACTCGCCACTGTCCGCAAGGGCATTCGTCAAGTGGCTGAAGAAACGCTACGGGACTCTCCGCCTGGTCAATGCCGCGTGGGGAACGGATTTCGACGACTTCTCCTCCGAGATGATGCCGCGCCCCGAAGAGGCCGGCCTGAGCGCCGCCAGGTGGTTCGACTGGGTGGACTTCAACCGCCAGCGCCTGATCAGCCACGTCGAGTGGGCTTGTGGGAACGTCAAGAAGATTCTCCCGCAGTTGCCTCTCGGCCTGTCGTGCTTCGCCTACGCGCTGGCCGGCAGTCGCGGCCTCAGCGGAGTGGACCCCAGCGAACTCGCTACGCGGCTCGACGTCCTGGAGGCCAATGGCGCGGACCCCATGACCCTCGACCTGGCGCTCGGCGTCGCGGACGGGAAGAAGCCGGTGGTGGACGCGAACCTCGGAGTGAGCAGGTTCGGGGTGATCGGCCACTTCATTCGCGGGTGTGCGGCGGTCGGGCTACGGCGATGGCCACCAGTTCCCCTGGCCTCCGTGGCCGGGGTGCGCGCGACACAGAGAGTCCTGCGCGAAAGCCTTGCTGCCCGGCGTCTCGCTGCCGAGTTGAGGTTGCTGTCCGAAGCCAGGCGGCCGCTGGCCCTGCTCTATTCCGATGCCTCGATGCTCCAGGTGCCCCCACAAGCAGTGCGCTGTGACCAGACGCCCCACACTCGACTCCTCAGGCAGGTTTACGACGCCGCGCGTTTCGCGGGCGTTCTTCCTCGTTTCCTGACCAGCCGAGCCGTCGCAGCCAGGAGATGGAAGGGGGTGAAAACCCTGGTGGTCGCCGGCTCGCCAGCGGAAGAGGACCGGGTGGTCCGGGGACTCCTGGACTTCGTGGAGTTGGGCGGGCAGTTGGTTGTGATAGCAGAAGCACTCACAACGGACGAACACGGCCGCGAAGCGGACTACCTGGCCCGGCTGGGCCTCGAGGTCATCGAGACCCGACGGCCAGCGCTCAGGGCGGACCCGCGCCCCGAACGCGGCGGAGCGCTCGACCGGTTGAGCGTGGAGAGGCTCCCCGGGTTGCGGCTTTCGGTC
>CAYYCI010000630.1:0-2583 GCA_964470215.1 uncultured Planctomycetota bacterium | reverse complement strand
GCCAGGATCGAACTGCCCCCCGAGCAACTCTCGCGCGCGCTCCAGCCCGAAATCCGCGAGGCGATCGTTCGCCAGATCAAGGCTCTCGGCTACCACTACGTGGCCCTCGACCTGGAGGGCTACCGCACGGGGAGCCTCAACGAAGTCCTCTGAGCCGCGCGGGAGAGCCCACGTGGGACCGATTCCGCGATTTTCTTTCGTCTCCGCTACCAGCCGCTGTGAGGGAGGCCGCGAACACACAGCCACCGCGAGCCGACGAACGCCTTTGCCCTCGGGCCGTTCACCTTGTCCAGTGGCTCAGAGGCACTGGTCGCGGCGCCAGCCGAGCCCACGAGGTCCCCCGTCCGCCCGGAGGCCCTGCGCGTCCTCAGACGCGGCCGCAACACCCTCGCCATCCTCGCCTCCCCAACGGGCCAGCGGCGCCACATCGCCCCGGCTCTCCTCGAGCCGCTCGAGTGAGTAGATGACGGGAGACCGACCTCGCCCTTTCGATCATGGTGTGTCGGTGGGAAGTCGTAGGGGCAGGCCCCGTGCCTGCCCATTCTGGTCACGGCGGCCCCTCCGCGTCCTCTGCATGCTCCGCGGTGAAACAACATCGTGGGGGGTGGCGTCTCACCCCGCCTACAAGAGACGAAGCCAGGCCGGTCCCAGTCGCGCCGCCCAGGGACGCTCGAGGGCCCCTGGCAGCGGGCCGGGAGAGTCTCTGGCTGCTTCGGCGGGTGGGTGGTTGGACACGAGAGGGTGGCATCGCTATAGTGTGGCGGGGCTGAGTTCGTTTTCCGCTCCTCGTGGACTTCGAAGGGACAGCGGGCGGCGATGGCGGTTGTAGTTGACGGCTATAACCTGGTCTTCGCGGTTGCGGATTTCGCCGAGCGCCAATTCTCGCAGGCCGTCGAGGAAGCGCGGCGCGAAGTGCTGGCGAGGCTGGCCAGTCTTCACCGCCACAGCGGGGAGCGAGTGACGGTGGTCTTCGACCGCCGCCGGCCGACCGGCGGGGCCTGGCAGACCGAGAGGGTGGGCGGGGTGAGGGTGGTTTTCCCTGGCCCGCCGCGGACTGCCGACGACGAGATCCGGGCGCTCGTCTCTCGGAGCACTGCCCCGCGGCACATCCTGGTGGTTACCTCGGACCGCCAGTTGGCTGGGGATTGCCGGAGGCTCGGGGCGAGGGTGGCAGGGGCGAAGACCTTTTTCTCACGCCTCGTCAGGCTCACCGATCGCCTGGCGGACGAGGAAGCGGAGCACAGGGAGAAAACTCGCCGGCCGTCGGCGGCGGAGGTTGCTGAGTGGCTGAAGATTTTCGGCGAGAGATGACCGTCGGCGGGGCTCGGGCTCTTTCGCTCTGGGCTCCCGTGGTCGTCGTTGCGGCGGCTATCCTCTATCTGTCGGTCATCCGACGCCCGCTCGGTGGGGTTGAGCTGCCGCTTCACGCCGACAAGTTCGGCCATCTGGCAGCCTACGGGGTTCTGAGTTTCCTTCTGGTGCGGGCGCTCGGCTCGCGCCGCTCGAGCGTGAGTGTCGCGGTGGCGGCAGCGACGTGGGCCGCGGCATACGCTGGGGTGCTCGAGGTGGTTCAGCCGATGCTTGGTCGCACGGCTGACTTTCTTGACCTGGCGGCGAGCGTCGTGGGAGCCGTGCTCGCGGCGGGCGTGTGGGCTCGCCTGGGTCGGGGCGGCTAGGTCTCCTTCCCTGGGAGGGGGATGACGTCGTCGGGCGGCACCTGGACCTTCCCTGTCTCGAAGTCCTCGGGAGCGGGTTTGAGGGCAAGTTTGCCGAAGCGGCCCTCCGGCCTCGAGACGTCGGTCCAGCGCACCGGCTGGCCGGTATAGGCGGAAATCCGCCCCATGATGCCCACCAGGCAACTCTCTGTGACCTGATATGCTTCGTTGAGGGGCTTTTCCTTGACGATACTGTCGAGGAGTGCGACGTGTTCCTGGACGTATGGGTTGAGGTGGTGACCGGGGAATTCGGGCATCTTGACGCGCTCGCGTGGGTGGAGATAGATGCGTCCGCTCTTCATGTAGCCCTTCTCGCCGACGAGTTGCTCGCCCACTCGGCTCCAGGCGCCGTTGATCTGGCGGCAGGCGCTGGTGATGTGGATCGTGCCTTTTTCGTACCAGTAGTCGGTGGCGAAGAAGTCGTAGCAGTTTCCGGTCTTGCGCCTGGCGCGCCCGCCGAAACTGACAGCCAGGTAGGGCGGGCCGCCCATGAACCAACACATGATGTCGATGTTGTGGACGTGTTGCTCGATGATGTGGTCGCCGGACATCTCGACGAAGTTGATCCAGTTGCGGGTGATGTACTCGATGTCGCTCCATTCTTTCTGGCGCGGGAATGCCCAGGACTTGCTCCCGCACCAATAGACCACACCGCCCCAGATGGTGCCGATCTTGCCGTCCTCGACGAGTTTCTTGGCGCCCAGGTAGGTGGCCTGGTGGCGGCGCTGGGTGCCCGCGACCACCCCGAGGCCCTTCTTCTTGGCCTCTTCGCCGGCCGCGATGACCCGAAGGCCCCCGGGCGGGTCCACGCAAACGGGCTTCTCCATGAAGACGTGTTTCCCGGCCTTGACGGCGGCCTCGAAGTGTA
>CAYYCI010000629.1:0-2605 GCA_964470215.1 uncultured Planctomycetota bacterium | reverse complement strand
TGCGGCGCGCTCGCGCGGCGGCGATCAACATCATCCCGACGACCACCGGCGCGGCAAAAGCCGTGGGCAAGGTCATGCCCGAGCTCGACGGCAAGTTGAACGGCTTGGCGTTGCGGGTGCCCGTGGCGGACGGTTCCATCGTCGATTTCACAGCCGTGGTCAAGAAGGACGTGACGGTCGAGGACGTCAACGCCGCGATGAAGGCAGCGGCCGAGGGCGAACTGAAGGGCATCCTCGAGTACACCGAGGACCCGATTGTCTCGAGCGACGTCATAGGCAACCCGGCCTCGAGCATCTTCGACGCGCGCTCGACGATGGTCATGCAGAGCCGCTTGGTAAAGGTGATCTCGTGGTACGACAACGAGTGGGGCTACTCGAAGCGCTGCGTGGACCTCATCCGCCTGATGGCGAGTTGACCGGAGAGGGCCAGGAATGACGAAATTGACCATTGATGACCTGGACCTGGTCGGTAAGCGGGTGCTCATGCGCGTGGACTTCAACGTGCCGCTGGCCGACGGCCAGGTGGCCGACGACACGCGCATCCGAGCCGCACTGCCCACCATCAAGAAGGCCCTCGAGGGCGGCGCCAAGCTCATCCTCATGAGCCACCTCGGCAGGCCGAAGGGCAAGGTGGTCGAGGAACTTCGCCTCGCCCCTGTCGCCGCGCGCCTGGGCGAGCTCCTCGGCAAACCGGTCAAGACCGTGCCGGATTGTATCGGGCCGCAGGTCCAGACAGCGGTGGCTGCGCTCCAGCCCGGTGAGGTTCTCCTCCTGGAGAACGTCCGCTTCCATCCCGAGGAGGAGGCCAACGACCCGGAATTCGCGCGGCAGCTGGCCGCGCTGGGCGACGTGTTCGTCAACGACGCCTTCGGCTCCTGCCATCGCGCTCACGCCTCGGTGGCAGGTGTGGCGGCGCACCTGCCCGCCGCAGCCGGCTACCTTCTCCAGAGGGAGATAGAGTATCTTGGCGGGGCGCTGGCGGAGCCTGCTCGGCCGTATGTGGCCATACTCGGCGGGGCGAAGGTCGCCGACAAGATAGGGGTGATCACGAACCTGCTGACGAAAGTTGACGCGCTGCTGATCGGCGGCGCGATGGCCTACACGTTCCTGAAGGCTCGCGGCGTCGAGGTCGGCGCCTCGCGGGTCGAGGAGGACCGTCTGGACGATGCCCGCCGGATGCTCGACAGCGCGGACCAGCGGGGCGTGAAGTTCCTGCTGCCATCCGACCACGTGGCGGCCGACAAGTTCCCCGAGAGCCCTAGCGAGGCCGTGGACATCCAGAGGACCCGCGACGCTGCGATTCCGCAGGGGATGCTCGGGCTGGACATCGGTCCTGAGACCATCGAGGCCTACAAGGCCGAGATCGCGTCGGCCAGGACGATCGTCTGGAACGGCCCGATGGGGGTCTTCGAGGACCCGCGCTTCGCCGCAGGCACCCGCGCGGTGGCCGAGGCGGTGGCGGCCTCGCAGGCGACGAGCATCCTGGGCGGCGGCGACACGGCGGCCGCCGTCAATGAGTTCGGACTGGCCGAGAAGATGACCCACATCTCCACTGGCGGAGGTGCATCGCTTGAGTTCCTCGAGGGCCGCGAACTCCCCGGCATCGCGGCCTTGAAAGACAAGTAGATGGGCGTCAAGGTTGCGGCGTCCCTGCTCGCAGCCGACTGGCTGCGTCTCGGTGAGGAGGTCGAGTCGGCCCAGGAGGGCGGCGCCGACCTTCTCCACTGCGACATAATGGACGGCCACTTCGTGCCGAACCTGACGATGGGTCCGCAGGTGGTGGCCGCCGTGGCCAGGCGGGCGCGGGTGCCTCTGGACGTTCACCTTATGCTCGACAACCCGGGCGACTACATCGCGCCTTTTGCCGAGGCCGGGGCCTCGATCATAGGCTTTCACATCGAGGCCACGGACGACCCGAGCCGACTGATCCGCCGCATCCACGAATGCGGCGTACGCTGCTCGTTGACACTGAACCCGGACACCCCGGCCGAGGCCGCCGAGCCGTTTCTCGGCCAGCTCGAACAGGTGCTCATCATGAGCGTCTATCCCGGCTTCGGCGGCCAGAAGTTCATGCCGGAGGTCCTGGGGAAGGTAGGGCGGATACGCGAGGCGGCCCCCGACGGTCTCGACATCGAGATAGACGGGGGCGTGAATCGCCACACAGCCCGGCAGGCCGTGGCCGCCGGGGCCAACATCCTGGTGGCCGGCACGGCGGTCTTCGGCTCGGCCGACCGCCGCAAGGCGATTGCTGAACTGCGTGGCTGACGCCTCGAGGGCGCGGGACCGGTCGGCGGCCCCCAGCCAGGAGGGGCGCGATGGCCTCCGGGAAAGGCCAGAGGACCGACGGAGCGGCCCAGAAGGTCTCCACGGGCATCCTTCTTCATCGGATCAGGTCCCCGGAGCACCGCTACGTCGCTCGCGAACTCCACGAGGCCCTCCTCGACCTGCCACGTGTGTGGGCCCCCAGTGAAGTCTTCGAACACGAGTCGATCTCCTATCGCGTCAAAGGCCGAGCGTTCATCCACATGGCCCCGCCACTGGAGACCGAGCGGACCGAAATCCACATCCTCGAGGGGGCCTATCCGCTCCCGATCCTGAGGGAGAT
>CAYYCI010000628.1:0-2611 GCA_964470215.1 uncultured Planctomycetota bacterium | reverse complement strand
ACGCTTTTGTGCACCGTGGGTTCCTAATGCAGGCGAGAAGGAAAAGAATGCTCTGTCAAGAGGACAGAAGGCGTTCGGTATGCGGGCCTTTGGGACGAGGGGTCGGAGTTGGCAGCCAGCCAGGGCATTCTTTTCCTTCTCGCCTGGCAATTGTTTGCGGTGCAAAAAGCGTGCCAAAGCCCACGCGCCCCGGCGCGCTGCCGTCCCGGGTTTCCTCATAGATGTGCCACCGGGACCTTGGCGCATTGCGCGCGGGCCGACCAGCGGTCCGGTGGCGAATGGCTCAGTCGCCATAGCAGGCCACGGAGCCGTCGCGGGCCGAAAGGTAGAGCCGGCCGCGCGCGGCCGCCGCGCCATCGAGCACAGGCGGCGATGGCAGGCGGGCCTCGCTCAGGCGCTTGCCCGTGGCAACGTCCAGAATCCACATCAGGCCGCCAAGCCGACCCTCGAACGAGCCGAGGGGGTCTTTCTCCGGCACGATGTCCGGCGGGCCGGCCAGAACGAGTTTGCCACCGGCCATGACGAGCGCCCGACCTCTTATCGGGGCGCGCTGGCTCCACAGGTTGGTGTGCCGGGCGATGTCGCGGGCGAACATCAGGTAGCCTTTCTTGCCGGGGGTGAAGTAAACCTTGGGGTCGAGGCCGCGGAGGGTGTCGAACATGCGGATGTAGCACGCGGTCTTGCCGTCGTGGGCGATCAGGCGGGCAAACTGCCCGTCGAGGGTCCAGGGGATTCGCTTGAAGTAGGTGTCGTCGAGGAAGCCGCCGTGAGGGAGCATCTTCGGCTTCGCCGAAACAGGCTTGAGCGAGCGGTCGAACGCCTTGTAGCGCATGAAAATGGTCTGGCCCTCGGCCATCATTATGTCGCTGAGCGCGCCCTGGGGGAGAAGGTAGTTTGCCACTTTGATGTTCTCGACATCGTAGTATGGGCCTTCGAGTTTACGTCTGTGGATCGGTTTGCCGGTGGCTGGGTCGAGGGCGTAGAGGAAGAGGCCGCCGTCGAGTTGCGACGAGCGACCCGCCGCGAAGTAGGCAACGTCGTCGAGGACGAGGATGCTGCCGTGGACTGGCCAGGCGGACTCCAGTTGCCCGAATGCGCAAACGCGCAGGTCCGCCGGCGCGGCCCGGAAGCGCCAGAGGAGTTTTCCGTCCCGGGCGGCGAGGCAATAGACGTTGCCATCCGCCGAGCCGAAGAGGAGCGTCCCACGGTGCCAGGTCGGCTGGCTGTCAATCCTGGCTCCCGCGGTGAACTGCCACACGGTGTGGCCATCGCGTGCGTCGAGACACGCGACGGCGTGTTCGTCAGCCAGCGACACGAAGACCCGGTCGCCAACGACCGTGGGGGGCGAAACCTTCCGCCCGACGCGAACTCGCCACAGAGGCTTTGGCTTTTCGGGCACGGTGGCGGTGGTGGACGCCGTGCGGGCGGGATCGTGGCGGAAGGTCGGCCAGTCGGTGGGGGTGGCGGGTGGCGAGGGGCGAGGGGCGAGGGGTGAGGGGCGAGGGGTCGCGGCAGAGAGGGGAATGGTGCGCTTGTGGGCGAGGGCGAGCATGCCCGTGAGTTTTTCCTCGATGTAGCACTGGCACGGGTGGGGAGGGACGTTCTGGAGGCCGTTGGCGGGCATCATGCCCATGTGGCAGGTGCTTCGGACCCAGTTGTCCACGGTGTGTTTGCCTTCGAGGAGATCAATGAATTCGGTGCCGCGCCTGCTAGCGAGGATGTAGCGGGTGGTGGCCTTGTTGCGGTAGCAGCGGTGGTGGTGATGGGTCTTGAAGACGTTGCCGAGGGGGACGGACTTGGCGAGTCGGCCGGAGCGGATGTCGTAGCCGTTGACGTGGGTGGGGCCGCGGGTGCGGAGTTTGCGGCCGCCTGGGAGTTTGACGACCTCGGTGGGGACGTCGGCGCTCCAGGTCCAGACCAGGTTGCCGATGACGAAGACGTCCTTCCACTCGTACCACAGGTGTCCGATGTAGCGCTTGGGCTGTTTCCAGAGGAGTTTGCCGCTCTGGGCGTCGAAGGCGGCGAGGACGTGTGGGCTGGCGTGGACGACGGTGTCGCGGGCGACGATGAGCGTGCCGACCCACAGGTTGCCGCGCGAGCGGATGCCGCCGGCGTTGAGGTCTTCGCGGGCCAGGGGAAAGGGGGCTTTCCATTTCTCGGCACCAGTCGCGAAGTCCAGGCAAGCGATCTGTTTCCCGTCGAGCAGGGCGACGACCTTGCCATCGGTGGCGATGTTCGAGGCGGGATGGACCCTGGCCGGCTTGATCGAGCCGCGCATGGCCCGCCAGCGGTAGTAGTCCACCGTCGAGCCGGCATAAGTGGATTTCGACTTCCAGATGGTCTTGCCCGTTCGGGCGTCAATGGCCAGGACGCGCAGGCGGTCTTCGTTCTCGCCCTCGACGCGCGAGCAGATGAGGTTGCCGTCGAGGTAGAGGATTTCGTTGGCGAATTCGCTCTGGGGGTAGGTCTTGAGGATGCGCCCGGTGCGCCCGTCGAGCATGGAGATGGGTGCCCGGTAGCCGAGGGTCACGAAAACGCGATCGCCGGCAGCGACGAGGCGTTTCTGGAGATTCAGGGGAATGTCGCCGGGCCTTGGCGAGAACCACGAGGA
>CAYYCI010000627.1:0-2613 GCA_964470215.1 uncultured Planctomycetota bacterium | reverse complement strand
GAATTGAGCGATCAGGGGTTCAGATGGCGTCTCGGGGCTGCCTCGAGGCGTCAATCAGGCGTCCAAGAGAGGGATTGCGGGCCAGCTCCGCCAGCCTCTGAGTGTAGGAGGCATGGCGCAGGAGCACAGTCAGCACCACCACGCCCCACAGGACGTGAATCGGATAATCGTTTCGCCCGCGTCCCCGGGCATTCCTCAGGGCCTCTAGCAGCCGCCCGTCGGGCAGCAGCCGGAGGAGCAAGCAGAGGGAGCATTATACACAGCAACCCATCCGCGCACCAAGTCCTCGGTGGTCGAAAAATAAGAAAATTTCAGAAAAGAATCCTCGAAGGGCACCAAACGCCGATTCGAGAGCCCCCGCTGGGGGAAACCACCACCCAACCCCCTCCCAACCCTCCACCCACAAAAACATACCCACAACGCAATCGGCTCTATCGCGGCAACGTGTTCTTGACCTTCACTGCAAAATGCGCTACAAGCGCCAGCGATGGAGCCGACAGCGGCGAAGAAGTTGATTGTTTTGATGCTGGCTTGCGGTTGGGCTACGGCGGGCGCCCGCCAAACTCCCCCGAAGCGCACCACGCCAGCCACGTTTTACGTGAGCCAGTCGCTCGGCAACGACAACTGGTCGGGCCGCCACCCCGCCCCGACCGGCACCGACGGCCCCTGGAAGACCCTCCAGCGGGCCTCGACCCACTACATCCCCGGCGACCGCATCTTGCTGAAACGCGGCGACGTGTGGGACGCGGAGCTCCGCCCCCGCGGCGAAGGAACCCCCACGAGGCCCATCACCATCGGCGCCTACGGCGAAGGCCCCAAACCCGTCATTGACCGCCAGGACTATACCAAGGACCGCATCGGCATCCACCTGGTTGACCAGGGCGGCTACAAGATCGTCGGCATTGAGTTCAACCGCACCATGACCGGCATCTACGCCGAATACTCCGATGGCTGCCCGACCAAACGCTTCCTCTGGATCGGGGATTGCTACTTCCACGACTCTCTCCTTTACCAGCACTACGAGGACTACCCACGGCGCAAGATCGGCCTGGGCGTGTGCCTGTTCTCCCACGAGCGCGACAACCGCATCGTCCTGGCCGACATCACGGTCAAGAACTGCGTCTTCCGCCGGCTCGCCTCTGGCTTCTGGACCAACAGCCCCGACAACTTCAACAAGAACGCCTCCTACGTCTACAACTTCGCCAATCTCGTCTTCGAGGACTGCCTCTTCGAGGAGGGCTACCAGTGGCCGCTGGGCATCCGAGGCGTGGACGGCGGGGCAGTGCGCAACTGCGTCACCCACGACATCGGCCGCGGATTCCGCGCCTTCAACGGAGTGGCCGGCGCCATGTTCTTCCGCTCCAAGAACTGGGTGATCGAGGACAGCGAATGGGGCTTCATCTCGATCGGCAAAGGTAGCGGGGACGGCGAGGCTTTCGACCTGGAGGGAAACTGCGACAACTTCACCTTCCGCAATTGCCTCTTCCACGACACCGACGGCCCTTGCTTCCTGCTGTGTTGCTACGCCTCCGACTGCCACCCCAACATGGGCATCATCCTCGAGCGTTGCGTCCTGAACGGCAAGGCCAAGCGTCCCATCGGCCTCCCCCGCTGCGAGATCATAAACACCACCGACTGGAACGAGGTCACCTGGAAGTACTGCCGATTCTATCTCTCCGACGGCGAGGCCTTGATGAGGGTGATGGACCCCGAGAAGGAAAAGCGCACGACTTTCGTCAACTGTGGGATCAAGCCGCTGGGCAAGGCGTGCAGCAGCACCAACCTCGCCACCAGAGCGAAAGCCACAGCGTCGTCCCAGCAACCCGGCCACGAGGCCGCGAAGGCCAGAGACCGAAACCCCGCCACGTCCTGGCGGCCCGCCGCGCCCGGCGAGCAGTGGCTCGAACTCGACTTCGGCAGGCCGACCACCATCAGCGAATTCCGCCTGCGCGAAGACCCTTCCTCGTCGGTCACCCGCTACGTCATCGAACTGTGGAGCACGAGGCGTTCGCGCTGGGTGAGCTGTTTCAACGGGCGGGAGATTGGCGGCGGGTTTGTCGCGCCGATCGTCGCCCGCAGGGTGCGGAAGGCCCGCCTGCGCATACTCCGCACGGCCAAGGGCGTGCCCGCCATCGCCGAGTTCGAGGCCTACCACGACACCACCGGCTGGCAGCGAAAACACAGCAAGGGCAGGTGATCGAGCGGCGTGAACCGAAGGTCACCTGGAGGCGGCGTCTTTCACCACAGAGGCCGCAGAGAAAGCGGAGGCGGCCGGCCCCCCGCGGCGAGCCACACAGCGAGCCAGCGGTCTGTGCCGGTCCGTGTGCGTCCGTGTCAGTCCACATGCAGCCGGCGCAGGGTTTGGTGGTTGTTTGTGATTTGGTGCCGGCTCTTGTGATTCCCCCGCCCCGGTACAGGGCGGTGGCACAGCGGGCACGGCGATGCCGTGCCCCTACAAAAGCGCGGTGGCATCTATGAGGAAACCCGGGATGGCAGCGCACCGGGGGGGTGTGGGCCTCCTGCACAGCCTCATGCTTCCCATGCCCCTTCTCTCGTTTTGGTGGCACATCTATGAGGAAACCCGGGAGGGCAGCGCGCCGGGCGTGTGGGCTT
>CAYYCI010000626.1:0-2617 GCA_964470215.1 uncultured Planctomycetota bacterium | reverse complement strand
CCGCGCAGGCCATGCTCGAGGCCGCCAACCGCATAACCGCCACCGGGGACTCCTCCGGCGGAGTGGTCGAGGTCGTCGCGCTGGGGGTGCCGCGCGGACTCGGCGAGCCCGTCTTCGCCAAACTCGACGCCGAACTCGGCCGCATGCTCGGCATCGGCGCCGTCAAGGGTGTCGAGGTCGGGGCCGGCTTCGCCGTAAAGGACATGACAGGAAGCCAGTCCAACGACCAGATGCGCAACGTGGACGGCAAGGTCGAGTTCCTCTCGAACAACGCCGGCGGGGTCACCGGCGGCCTGGCCACCGGGGAAGCGGTGGTCGCCCGCCTGACCGTCAAGCCCACCCCCACCATCGCCAAGCCACAGCAGACAATAGACAAGTACACGCTCGAGAATCGCGAACTGGCCGCCATCACCCGCCGCGACCCGACGATCGTCGCGCGCATCTGGCCGGTGGCCGAGGCCTATACCGCCATCGCCCTCCTGGACCTGCTGGTCATGCACCTCGGCTACCAGGCGCTCAAGGAGCGCTCCTACGCCGCCGGCACCTGAGCCGCCCTGAAAGCATGGCCCCTGGCCACGGGGATGGCAGATCGTGGCGCCAGACCCACGCGCCAGCCCTGCCCGCGGATGCGGACGCGCTCCTTAGCCCCGGCCTCTTTCAAGCCCACCGACGGGTTTCCTTCGTGGTCCCGGGCCTTTGAAATTTGGTCGCCGCGCCGCTACACTTCGTGGGCACCGCAAGGAGCGAGGAATGGCGAAAACCCTCGTTGTTGTCGCAGCACTGATCTCGTCGGCGCTTGCCGGGGCCGACTGTTGGCCCCGATTTCGCGGGCCGAATGGTGCGGGGCTGGCGACCTCGGCGCCGATCCCTGTCCAGTGGAGCGACAAGGACTACCTCTGGAAGATCGAGTTGCCCGGGAAGGGGCATTCCTCCCCGGTGGTCTGGGGCGAAAGGCTCTTCGTGGCATCCGGGCTGCCGGATGCCACCCGCATAATCACCTGCCTCTCGACCCGCGATGGCCGGAAGTTGTGGGAGAAACGTTACCCCTCAGAGCCCCACTCGATGAACCGTCTGAACAGTTACGCGGCCTCGACCCCCGCCCTGGACGCCGAGAGGCTGTACCTGTACTGGACGACCCCCGAGGCCGTCACCGTCCTCGCCCTCGACCACGATGGCAAAGAGGTGTGGCAGCGGGACCTCGGGCCGTTCGACAGCCAACACGGCGGCGGGACATCTCCGATCGTTTTCGACGACCTGCTAATCGTGCCGAACGACCAGCGCGGCAAGAGTTTCATCATCGCCCTGGACTGCCGCAACGGCGAGACGCGCTGGAAACTCGACCGCCGGGCCGTCAAGGCGGCCTACTCGACCCCTTGCATCTACCAGCCGAAGGGCGGCCCGCCCGAACTGATCCTCACGAGCACCAGCCACGGGGTGACCAGCGTGGACCCGCGCACGGGAAAGGTCAACTGGGAGTTCCCAACGGCATTCCCGCTGCGGGTGGTCAGTTCTCCCGTGCTGGCCTCAGGGCTGATCGTTGGCACCTGCGGGGTCGGCGGGAGCGGCAAGCGCCTGGTGGCCGTAAGACCCGGCTCTCGCGACGGACGCAAGCCGGAACTGGCCTACGAGATCAAGAGGAACGTCCCTTACGTCCCCACCCCAATCGCGGTCGGGGGGCTGTTGTTCGTTTTGGCGGAGAATGGGACGGTGACGTGTGTCCGCGCCGCAAGCGGAGAAAAACTATGGCAGGGCCGGCTCCAGGACCGGTTCTACGGGTCCTTCATCCACCTCGACGGTCGGCTCTATGCCATTTCGCGCAAGGGGCAGGTCTTCGTCGTCGCGGCCTCCGGGAAAAAGTTCCAACTCCTGGGCCGCAACCCCCTCGGCGAACCGTCCCACGCCACCCCGGTCGTCGCCGGGGGGAGGATGTTCCTGCGAACCTTCACCCACCTGTTCTGCCTGGGCGCCCGGTGACCCAGGCGGCTCCTAGCGGACGCCGCGGCGTGCCGAGCGCTTCTCGTCCTCGGCGCGCTTCTTCTGGAGGGCCTCGCCCAGTTTCCGGAGATCCACGTAGTCGAGCATCCTGGAGCCGGACGTCCTGGTCGAACTCGCTTCGATCATGTAGAGAGCCTCGTTGCGGTCGTCAATGATGTAAACCAGTTGAGACCTGGCTCTCGTCCCGGGCAAGTCGCTGGGCACGACCGCGAAGTTCATTGACCTGCCCTCCCCGGGTGGCTGTGCGGCGTAGCCGGGGCCGGGCACGATCGCCCCACCGACCAGCAGCCCGATGGCCAGCGCCAACATCAGCGAGCCAAGCCAGAATTGCGTCCTGCCCGACATCGCAAGCCTCCTTTCTTCCTCTGCGCGTTGTGCGCCTGGGGCTCTCCCGACGGCAGCGACACCGCCTCGCTAACCCCGACAATACCGCGCCGCCGCCCAGTTGTCAACAACATTTCCCCCGCCAGCACCACGTCTCTCACCGGACCCTGGGTAGTGGTGCGCTTGTGCGCGTGGGCTTTGGCACGCTTTTTGCGCCGCAAACAATTGCCAGGCGAGAAGGGAAAGAATGCCTTGGCTGCCAGCCCCGACCCGTCGCTATGAAACCCCGCGCACCAAG
>CAYYCI010000625.1:0-2626 GCA_964470215.1 uncultured Planctomycetota bacterium | reverse complement strand
ATGAAGATGCCGTGTGGGCCGGGGATCATGATGTCCACGATCTCCGAACTCTTCTCACACAGCGAGCAGTAGTGTATGGCTTTTTTCTTCTTGCCCATCGCGGTCACTCTTCCTTGGCGCGGTAGTAGACCTCGTCTACGATCCCGTACTCCTTCGCCTCTTCGGCCGACATGAAGAAATCGCGGTCCGTGTCGCGCTCGATTCTCTCGACGGGCTGGCCGGTTTTCTCGGAGAGGATTTTATTGACGGTGGCCTTCATCTTGAGGATTTCTTCGGCGTGGATTTTGATGTCGGAGGCGGTCCCCTCCATTCCGCCAGCGGGCTGGTGGAGCATGACGCGAGCGTGTGGGAGGATGATGCGCTTGCCTTCGGTGCCCGCGGCGAGGAGGACTGCGGCCATCGAGGCCGCCATGCCGATACACACCGTCTGGATATCGCAGGTGACGAAGTCCATCGTGTCGAGGATGGCCAGGCCGGAATGGACGTAGCCGCCGGGGGAGTTGATGTAGAGTTTGATGTCCTGGTTCTTCTTCTCGTTGGCCAGGAAGAGAATCTGCGCGATCACCAGGCTGGCCACGTAGTCGTCAATAGGCGTTCCGATGAAGATGATGCGGTCCTTCAGTAGGCGCGAGAAGATATCGTAGGCGCGCTCGATGTGGCCTTCTTTTTCGATGACGACGGGGACGAGTGATGGCATGTTGAATTACTCCTGTGGTGCTCCGTCCTGGCTTTCAGATGGCTCTGGGGCCTGGTCGCTGGGCGGCTCGGCGGGAGGGGGGGCCTGGGCGATGTTGGCCTTCTGAATCAAGAAGTCGATAACCTTTTCCTCGCGCATCTGCCTGCGGAGGGAGCCGAGGCGCCCTTGCTCCTCGAGTTCGGCTTGCACATCCTGGGGGCGGCGGCGATAGTTGAGGGCTATGGCCTGGATGCGCTGCTCGACTTCGTCCTCGGTTACGAAGATTTTCTCCTGGTCGGCGATGCGCTCGAGGATGAAGAAGAGTTTGCAGTCGCGGATGCTCTGTTCGCGGGTACCGGGGGCGAGTCTTCTGACCTCCTCGTCGAGCTTGTCCTCGGGCACGCCCCGATAGAGAAGCGCCAGACGCTGGCGTTCGGCTGCCCGGGCGACCACGCGCTCGACCAGGCCCTCGGGCACGTCGAAATCGGTAAGTTCAAGAAGTTTATTCTCGATGCGCTCGCGGACGGCCTGATCGGCCTGGCGCTGGCGGTCCAGGCGGAGTTGGTCGAGGATTTCTTCGCGCAGGTCGTCGAGGTCCTCGAAATTGAGGGACTTCGCCCAGTCGTCGGTGACCTCTGGGAGGACGAATCGGCGGATTTCGTCCACGGTCACCTGGATGTCCACGGTCTGGCCGCGAAGCGACTCTTGGCGGAGATCGTCGGGGAGGGTGATCCCCTCGAAGGTGCGGGTCTCGCCCGGGCTGGCCCCCAGGAGAGCGGCCTTGAGCCCCTCGAGCTTCAAGCCGCCCACTGTCTCGGCGTCGAGGTCGGCGCCGAGTTCCTCGCGTCGGAGCACCTCCTGGCCATCTTTCAGGACGATTGCATGGCAGATGGGCACGTCGCCTTCGCCCACGGTGCCCTCTTCGACCTTCTCGTATCGGGCGTGTTGCATTCGGAGGCTCTCGAGCGCGCCCGCGACGTCCTGGTCGGTGACCGTGGTGTCGGGCCGCTCGACCTCCAGGCCGGTGTAGTTGTCAATTGTGAATTCGGGGAAGACCTCGACATTGACCTCGAAGGTCAGGGGATGGTCCGGCTCGAGCTTGATCTCGTCGAGATTGACGCTCGGGGTGGAGACCAGGCGCAGTTCGTGCTTCTCGATGGCCTCGCTGAGTTTCCCTTCGACGAGGTCCCGCTTGACGCCCTCGAGGACCTCCTCGGAGAAACGACGCTCGAGGATGTGGCGGGGCACCCGTCCCTTGCGAAAGCCCTTGATGAAGACGGTCTTGCGCAGTTCGTCGTAACTCTTGTCTATCTCCTGCTGGACCGTCTCGGCGGGAACCTCGATCTTCAGCAGCCGCGCACACGGCCCGGTCTCCTCGACTTCTGACGAGAAGGTCGGCTGGGCCTCTTCGGGCGCTTCGGCTGCTTCGGTGGCTGCCTCCCCTGCGCTGGCCTGTTCCGGCGGGTCAGTCCTTGGGGTCTCGTCTGCCATGCGAGGAATCTGCCTCCGAGTGGGAAGAGGAAAGATGGGGCCAGAAAGATGGAGCGGGTGATGGGATTTGAACCCACGACAACAACGTTGGCAACGTTGTGCTCTACCCCTGAGCTACACCCGCTCGTCGTCGCAATCTCGATACACCTAAGATTGTACAACAACAACCATCCCTGTCAAGCACGAATCGCCTTCTCGATCGCCGCCCCTGATCGTCGGCGGCAATACACCCCCGGCCCTTCCCACGCCGGCGGCAGCCTATGCCGCGGGCCTGGGAACCTGCGGCTTGGCAGGAGCCTTGGGGGCCGGCGGCTTCGGCGCCGGTTCCTTGGGCGCCGGCTGCTTCGGCGCCGGTTGCTTTGGCGCCGGCTGTCTCGGCGCAGGCTGCTTTGGGGCCGGCGGCTTCGGCCCGGGCTGCTTGGGCGCAGGCTGTTTCGGCGCAGGCTCCTTTGGCGCCGG
>CAYYCI010000624.1:0-2629 GCA_964470215.1 uncultured Planctomycetota bacterium | reverse complement strand
TCTCGCGCAGGAGAATGATTGACGCCTGCCGGGCGATAGTCGAGGCGGGCATCGAACTGTCCCTGTACGTCTTGCTGGGCCTGGGAGGACGAGGCCGGTGGCGCGAACACGCCGAGGCAACCGCGGACGCGATCAACGCCATCCGCCCGCAGTTCATCCGCTTTCGTCGGCTGTGGATCCACAGCCGGTGCCCGCTCCGCCAGGCGGTCCGCGAAGGCGAGTTTCAGCCCCAGACCCCCGAGGGGACGGTTCTGGAGACGCGCGCCATCTTGGCCGGCCTCGACCAGGCCCTGGCGGTTGAGGTCGAGTGTCTGCACCACAACGACTACGTGAAATTCCACGCCCGGCTCCCCGAAGAGCGCGAGGACATCCTGGGGATGATCGACTCCTTCCTCGCCCTTCCCCGTGAAGAGCGCGAAGCCGTCTATCGCGTCCCCTCGAGCATCTGAGACCAACCACCGTCTGCTTGACTCGCTGTGGCGAGCGGAATAGACTTCGTGTCGGAGGCAGCCTCGGAGATAGGGGTTGAGCACGGGTAAGGATTACCTCGAGATAGCAAGCCCCGGCGAGCCGGTGCGGGTCTTCCCGCTGACCAAGGCGCGGGTCCAGATAGGGCGGGCCTCGACGAACGACCTGCGGCTGGGCGGCGGCTACGTCTCGCGTCGCCACGCCCGCCTCGAACGCTACCCCACCGGGTCGTGGCGGGTGATTGACGTGGGCAGCGCCAACGGCACATTTGTCAACGGCCGACGAGTCCAGGTCGCCAGCCTCAACGAGGGCGACGTGCTGGCCATCGGTCCCCACCGCCTGACCTTCCACACCGGGGAAAAGAAGGCCGAGGCCACAGCCGCTACCACCACGACCTCCACCGAACGCGAGATCGTCCCGTCGGGCGTCGGCGCGGTGGTGGTCGAGGCCCCGGGCGCGCGGCCGGGAGGCATGGTGCCATCCTATCTGGTCGTCAGGGCCCACGAGGCGGGTCGGCGCCTGAGCCTCATGCCCGACATTCCCTCGGCGCTCGCTGCCCTCGCCGATGAGTTTCGCTCGCTCCTGCGTCCGAAACGCATCGCCATAGGCCGGGAGGACGGGGAGAAGTGTGAGTGGCCGGTGGTGGTGGACGGGGACGGGCGCCCGTGCGACGGTTCCGACCTCGAGTTCATTCTTGTCCCCAGGGTCGAGGCCCTTCGCAGCAGCGCCACCATGACCTGGGAAGACACGGCCATCGGCCAGAGGGGGCAGAAGGCGCGCTCGATGTTGTTCCCCATCGCGGTGGGCGGCAGGCGCTTCGGCCACGTTTACGTCGAACTAGGCACCAAACGCTCCGCCACCGCCGAGGCCGTCGAACTGCTCTCGCTCCTCGCCCGTCAGACGGCGCTCGTGTGGGAGAATCTCCAACTCCAGGAGGCCCGCCGCGCGGCCGACGAGATGAACCGCGAGCGCGACGCCGCCCGGCAAATCCAGGTCCAACTTTTCCCCACCGAGCGGAACCTCGACCCGCGCCTCGAGCTCGCTGCCGAAAACATCCCCGCCTCGGCCGTCAGCGGCGACTACTACGACTTCCAACTCCTTGAGCCGGGAAAGGTCGTCTTCATCCTGGCTGACGTCATGGGCCACGGCCTCCCCGCGGCGCTCCTGATGGCAAGCGTCCAGGCCGTCTTCCGCACCGGCGTGCGTGCCGGCTGGGACCTCCTGGCCTTCGACCGCCACATCCACGAGGTCGTTACGGCCAATGGCAAGGGCGAGACGTTCGCCACCGGCCTGCTCGGCCTCTGCGACCTCGAGAGCCACCAGGTTCATTTCCTTTCGGCCGGACACCACTGGCCCTCGATCTGCGCAGGCGGCGACCGAATCGAGTGCCCCGACCTCCAGGGCACTCTCCCCTGGGGGATATTCGTCCCGCGCGAGCCGCAGCTCGTGACGGTGGAACTGGCGCCGGGCGACTGGTCGGTTGTGGCCTACACTGATGGCGCGGCCGACGCCCTCGTGGCCGAGGGCAAGCCCTACGGCCGCGAGCGTCTGGCCGCCGTCCACCGCCAACACCACGATCGCCCCGCCGACGAACTTTGCGAGGAAATCCTCACCGACATCCTCTCGGCCAGCGACCAATCCATCCCACAGGAGGACGACATCACGCTCCTCGTCCTCCGCAGCCCCACCGCGCGCGGCCCGGCATCCGTCACCCCCGCGGCCCGCCGCGCGACAACCCCCTGAACTGCCGACCGCCGGCTGCGGCGGCATTCGCTGTTGGATTTCCTCGAGCGAACCGCGCCCGTCGTCCAGACAAGGCGGCCTCTCCTCGGCGAGGTGCCTGAGCTCGAGGATGGCGGGCGGCGCTCTGGGAGGGGATTAGCGGACCTTTCGGGCGATTCGGTTCAGTTCCTCGATGCCAGACCTGAGGTTGGCCTCGCGCCTCCGCGCCCGGTCGTAGCGCCACTTGACGCGGACCCTGACCGAGTTGGACATGCGGCTCTGGACTTCCGCGACCACCCCGGGGAGTGCTTCTCTGGCGGCGCGGATGCGCTCGCGGATTACCGTGGCGGCTTCTCCTCCTGCGCGGATTAGCAGGTCGCGCCTCTAATCGTTCGGTAAGAGTTGGGGGAGTGGGATCGGTCAGGGGGGATGGGGTGTG
>CAYYCI010000623.1:0-2643 GCA_964470215.1 uncultured Planctomycetota bacterium | reverse complement strand
GTTGAACTACGTCAGTGTGCCACGCTGAGGCCCTCGTGTTTCTCCCCAGAGGACATGGTCTCGAACAGGTTGGGAGCTAGATTCGGGGCAGAGCTCAAGAGGGCAATCCGAGCAGGAAGAACGATAGCGTTCCATGAGGCGCTGGGTCAGTTTCTGGAGCAGTTCGCACCCCTGGGAAGGAATCGAGTTGAAGTCCTACGCCTCCAATCCCATCTCGCTCCAGGGGCCGACAGGCTAGCTTCCCTGGCGCGTCGCTATCTGTCTGTGTGGTTGGGCGCCCGGTGAGCGCATTCCGCGGACCGCGTGAGCCAGGCGAGCACATGGACGGCAAAACTTTTGACACACTCCGACAGATGACGTTATACTTTGAGCAGGAGCCAGCAGTTTTCTGGAGTCAATGGTGATAGTGGTTGATTGCGAGCACAATCAATGAGCCCCCAGAACACCGACCTCGCGGCCGAACAGATGAACCAGATTCGCGACTATCTGCTCAGGAAGTACGGCGAGGATGTGGCCAAGAAGATCATCGAGAAGATCGCCGAGAAACTCGGGCTGAAAATCCCCCTCGACATCACAGACCCGATAAAATGGGCGTTTCCACACGCCAAGATTGCCGAGGCCATCGCGAAATTGACCACCGGGGGCTTCACGGTGCTGCTCTTCGAGGGCCACTACAGCCTCAACCCGCGCTACAATCCCTGGGACCCCAAGCGCGACACCGAGCCCTACGTCCTCTACCTGCTCTACACCTGGAAGGTCAAGGGCAACCCGCTCTACGAGCGCGACCCGATCTACGACAGCCTCTAGCCGTGTGGCTAAAACCAGGAGAACCCCCACATGGCAACCAGCGGACAAGCATCCAGCGCAGCCCAGGCAGCCGTCGCCTGGAGCCAGCTGCGGCGGTTCATGGGCATCGGCACCCCCCTCGGCCCCGACAGGCTCCTGCTGAAGAGTTTCTCAATCAGCGAGAGCCTCGGACGCCTCTTCTCGATCTCGGCCGAGCTCCTCAGCGCCGACCCCAACATAGACTTCGACCAGATAGTGGGCCAGAACGTTACGATCCGGCTCGAGCTCCCCAACGGCGGCACCCGCTACTTCAACGGCGTGGTGAGCACTTTCGCCCAGCGCCCTCCCCTCGGACGCTTCGCTCGCTACGAGGCCACCATCGTCCCGAACCTCTGGCTCCTCACCCGCACATCCGACTGTCGAATCTTCCAGAAAAAAAGGGTGCCGGAAATAGTCATGGAGGTCTGTCGCGAACACGGCATCTCCGACATCGAGGACCGCCTCGCCGGAACCTATGAACCCTGGGACTACTGCGTCCAGTACCGCGAGACCGACTTCAATTTCATAAGCCGCCTGATGGAGCAGGAGGGCATCTACTACTTCTTCCTCCACGAGAATGGCAAGCACACCCTCGTCCTTTGCGACTCCCCGACGGCCCACGAGCCTTTCCCCGGCTACGAACAAGTCTCTTTTCGCCCACAGGCCGCCGGCTCTTCCGACATCGAACATATCCGCGACTGGGTGGTCGAGAAGCGCGTCCAGCCGGGGGCGTTCGTCCTCAACGACTTCGACTTCAAGAACCCCAGGAAGTCGCTCCTCGCCCAGGCCAAGATCGAGGGGAGCCACGCGGCCGCCGACTTCGAGATGTTCGACTTCCCCGGCGAATACACCGAGTTCGACGTCGGCGAGCGCTACGCGCGATTGCGAATCGAGGAACTCCACGCCCAACACGTGGTCGCCCGCGGCATCGCCGACGCGCGCGGCATCGCCACTGGCCACACCTTCTCACTGGTGGACTACCCCCGCGTTGACCAGAATGGCGACTACCTCGTCGTCTCTTCTTCGCTCACCGCGCAGGCCGACGAGTTCGACGCCCAGGGCATTCCGATGCGAAGGGGGCCGGTCTGCGTGGTCAACTTCACCGCTATCAGCGCCAGCGACCCCTTCCGTCCGCCACGCATCACCCCGAAGCCGGTCGTCGAGGGGCCCCAGACCGCCATCGTCGTCGGACCCCCCGGCGAGGAAATCTACACCGACGAATTCGGCCGCGTCAAAGTCCAGTTCCACTGGGACCGCCGCAGCAAGGCCGACGAGAACAGTTCGTGCTGGATCCGCGTGGCCCAACTGTGGGCGGGCAAGAAGTGGGGCGCCATGTTCATCCCCAGAATCGGCCAGGAAGTCATCGTCGAGTTCCTCGAGGGCGACCCCGACAGGCCGATCATCACCGGCAGAGTCTATAACGGCGAGGAGATGCCGCCCTACGAACTCCCCGCCGAAAAGACCAAGAGCACCGTCAAGACCAACTCGAGCCCCGACGGCGGCGGCTTCAACGAGATTCGCTTCGAGGACAAGAAGGGCAAGGAGCAACTCTTCATCCACGCCGAGCGAAACAAGGACGAGCGCGTCGGCTCCACCTCCAAGGAATACGTCGGCTACGACCGCCACCTCGTGGTCAAGCACGACCAGTTCGAGAAGGTCGAGGGCGACAAACACCTCACAGTCAACGGCGACCACAACGAACAAGTGGACGGCACCATCTCGATCACCGCCGGCATGGACCGCCAAGAGAAAGCCGGCATGAATTACGCCCACGAAGCCGGAATGGAGGTCCACATCAAGGCCGGCATGAACGTCGTC
>CAYYCI010000622.1:0-2644 GCA_964470215.1 uncultured Planctomycetota bacterium | reverse complement strand
CCCGTGCGCTCGTGCAGGTCCTTCCAGTCGAAGAAGAGCGAACACTGGACGCTGGGCACCACGTCCTCGCGGGCGGGCATCATCGGCTCGGGGACGATGGGCGGGACGTCGTGGAGTTCCCAGCGATAGACCTCGTAGGGGCCGTCGCGGCGGCGCTTCGGCTCGCGGGCCTCGGGCGGCATGTTCGGCGCCACCCAGTTGAGTTTCCGCCCCGCGGGCACGCGCACGTCCAGCACCGAGTCGAGCACCGGTTCCTCACCCTGGAAATAGAAGTTGGGGAAGAAGTAGTCGGGCACGTCGGGGTTGTAGTAGTCGTGCTCGTAGGCGTACTCGACCAGCGAGCCGACCTCGACGCCCGGGATGCGGCCCGAGAGGATGCGGCGGCGGGTGTCGAGGAACTGGGCCTCTTGCTTCGGGACGGAGACCTTCAGGTCCGAGGGCTGGAGCCACCGCGAGCGGCCGTCGGCCGCGATGCTCCGGGCGAAGAGCACCCTCACCCGACTCCGCCCCTCGCGGAAGCCGAGCGTCAGGTCGGCCACCGAGCGGCCCTTCTCCTTCAGGACGAGCACCAGGGCGTGGTAGCGATAGAGTTGGCGGCCGTCGGGGGCCAGAGTGTCCTGGCCGTAGTCGAGGCACAGGACGGACTCGGCGCCGCGGTGCCTCGCCGCTGCCGCGATCGCTCGCTGGCGATAGCGCGCCAGCGCCTGGTCGTCGAGCGGCTCGAAGCCCGCGACGCGCTCGCGGACGGCGCCAGCCTCCACGAGCCTTGTGATCCGGCGGACCTCGCTGCGAGGGAGCCGGCGGCCATCCAGGCGGAAGGTGTCGCCCGCCAGCCTGGGAACCCCCGCCACCCGCTTTCCATCCCAGGTCTCGACCACGAAGCGCGGCCCGGCGGGCCGGGCGCATGCCGCCGCGAAGGCAATCGCCAGCGGAAGGGCGAGGCGGATGGCTCGCATGGCCGCTCCTTCAACGTGCGGGGCGATCCTAGCAAGTGGCAGGCCGCTACGCAAACCGCTTGAATCCACGAAGCCATTCCACTAAGCTTCTCAGGAGATCATCCACGAAGGACACGAAGGGCACGAAGGAAGAGCACGAAGTGGCAAGCGAGAGTGGCAACACAGGCATTATCCTCAAGGGTGAGGTCTATGCCATCGTCGGAGCCGCAATCGAGGTCCACAAAGTCCTTGGTCCCGGCTTCCTCGAACCGGTCTATCAAGAAGCGATGGAGGTCGAGCTCGAGGAGCGAGGGATTCCGTTCGAATCTCAAAAACCATTGGCTGTGTCCTACAAGGGGCGGACCCTCGGCTGTCAATATGTGCCGGACCTCGTGTGCTTCGGCCAGATCATCGTCGAGCTCAAGGCATTGGAGCGGCTCTGCGGGAAGGAGGAGGCTCAGTTGTTGAATTACCTCAGGGCAAGCGGGTTGCGGGTTGGCCTGTTGATCAACTTCGGGAGCCTCGGCAAACTGGAGTGGAAGAGGTTCGTGTGGTGATCCACGAAGGACACTAAAGCCACGAAAAGGTGGCACGAACGCAGTCTCCTGCCTTCGTCTCTTGGTGCCCTTCGTGTCCCTTCGTGGATATGACCCAGGAGAAAAATGCGGGTTGCGGGTTGGTCTGTTGATCAACTTCGGGAGCGTCGGCAAACTGGAGTGGAAGAGGTTCGTGTGGTGATCCACGAAGGACACCAAGGCCACGAAAAGGTGGCACGAAGGCAGTCTCCTGCCTTCGTCTCTTGGTGTTCTTCGTGTCCCTTCGTGGATCAATCCGAGGAGAAAAACATGGCGAATGAAACGGTGCTGAAACGCTACGAGGGCAATCCGATCATCGTCCCCGAACAGGTCCGCGGCGCGAACAGCATCTTCAACAGCGCCGTGGTGCCGTTCGAGGGGAAATACGCCGGGGTCTTCCGCGTGGACGAGACCGACCGCGAGATGACCCTCCACCCCGGCTTCTCCGACGACGGCATCCACTGGGACATCTCGCCCGAGCGGATCAACCTGGTCTGCGACGACCCAGAGATAGCAACCCACGGCGTCGGCTACGACCCCCGCGTCGTCCCCCTCGAAGGCACATACTACGTCTGTTGGTGCAACAACTACCACGGCCCGACCATCGGCCTGGCCCGCACCGACGACTTCCAGACCTTCTACCAGATGGAGAACCTCCTGCCGCCCTACAACCGCAACGGGGTGCTCTTCCCGAGGAAGATAAACGGCAAGTATGCCATGCTCCATCGCCCCAGCGACCGGGGACACACGCCCTTCGGCGACATGTACTATTGCGAAAGCCCCGACCTTGTCCACTGGGGTAAGCAGCGGTTCGTCTTTGGCCCAGCCGGAGGCTGGCAGAGCACCAAGGTCGGCCCGGGGCCCTATCCCATCGAAACCCCCGAGGGCTGGCTCGTCCTCTACCACGGGGTTCTGACCAGTTGCAACGGCTTCGTCTATTCGATGGGCGCGGCCATCCTCGACCTCGAGGAGCCGTGGCAGGTCCGCTACCGCACCAGGCCATACCTCATGGCCCCCACCGAAACCTACGAGCGGGTCGGCGACGTGCCGAACGTCGTCTTCCCCACGGCCGCGATAGTCCACGACGACGGCACGGTGTGGATTTACTACGGCTGCGCCGACACCTGCGTGGGC